>JBKJKI010000192.1:0-10798 GCA_046597475.1 Polaromonas sp.
GCAGGGGCCGCGGAACCGGCTTTGCCGGGCCGCAGGCGCAGCGGCCCCCTCGGGGGGCAGGGAGCTACACGCAGTGAGCGACCGTGGGGGTTCTTCACGCCAGCAGGGGCCGCGGAACCGGCTTTGCCGGGCCGCAGGCGCAGCGGCCCCCTCGGGGGGCAGGGAGCTACACGCAGTGAGCGACCGTGGGGGCTCATATCTATTTGAAGATGACGGTCTTGTGGCCATTGAGCAGCACGCGGTGCTCGCTGTGCCATTTCACGGCACGGGCCAGCACCTGGCTTTCGGTATCGCGGCCCATCGCGGTCAGGTCCTCGACGGTCTTGCCGTGGTCGGCGCGCGCCACGTCCTGCTCGATGATCGGGCCCTCGTCCAGGTCGGCGGTCACGTAATGCGCCGTGGCGCCTATCAGTTTCACGCCGCGGTCATGCGCCTGGTAGTAGGGCTTGGCGCCTTTGAAGCTGGGCAGGAAGGAATGGTGGATATTGATGGCCCGGCCTGCGAGTTTCTGGCACAAATCGTTGGACAGGATTTGCATGTAGCGCGCCAGCACCACCAGTTCCGCGCCCTCTGACTCGATGATTTCCATCTGCCTGGCCTCGACCTGCGCCTTGCTGGCGGCCGTGACGGGAAGGTGGTGAAAGGGGATGTTGTAGCTGGCGGCCAGCTGGTAGAACTCGCGGTGGTTGGAGACAATGGCGCGCACGTCCAGCGGCAAAAGACCCGATTTGCAGCGAAACAGCAGGTCGTTCAGGCAGTGGCCTTCCTTGCTCACGAGAATGACGGTGCGCATGGGCTGGCTGGTGTCGTGCAGCTTCCAGTCCATCTGGAAGGGTTCGGCAAAGGCTTTGAGCCGGTTGGACAGCTCGTCACGCGGAAGCTGCGCAGAGGCGAACTGCACGCGCATGAAAAACAGGCCGGTGCCCGGGTCGTTGTATTGCGCGGCCTCTTCGATATTGCCGCCATGCTCGAACAGAAAGCCGGATACGGCATGAACAATACCCCTGCGGTCAGGGCATGACAAGGTCAGGATGTAAGCGTGATTCATATGGGCCGGATTGTCGCAGGTGACGTGAGGCGGTAGAGCGAGGCGCTGGAGAGTGAAGTCGTCCCGGCGCTGCCCGCCCCCGCGTCAGGGTGGGGACGGGTATTCCTTGCGCAGGGCGGCGCAATGGTCGGTATCAGGCAGCGCGGCCGTGGTCCACACGCTGTCAGGCGCGTCTACCGGGGCAGTCGGCTCCCCCGGGCCGGCGCGCAGGTGGATCACCCTGGCCTTCAAATCGGTCGGCAGGTGTCGCGGCACGCCCAGCTGGCGGTCAACGTGGCCGTTGCCTGCGATCAGGACGACCACCTTGCCCGGAAATGCCGCCTGGTGAATCGCCCCGGCCATGGTGATGTTCCTGGCAATCTGGATGCGCGTCATGGGCGTGATCTGGGTCTCGGGCAACTGCTCGCAGTGGCCGATGCGGATGGCTTGCTGCTGCGCCTTGAGCGCCGGGCCAGGCAGCCGCACATCCAGCGCGCGGTCGTCCTTGCTGGTCGCCATCTGCTCGCGCGGCAGGTTGGCGCCCAGCACGGGCACGCCGGCACGCACTGCCGTCATCACCACCGGCCCGTAGACGGCCCACGACCAGCCCTTGTCGTCCCACTTCAGCGCCCTGCGTGTCTGCTCTTCGCTGGAGCTCGGCTTGAGCCTGGCCGTGCTCAGCCCGACCTCGGCCATTTCAAGCGCCAGCGCCGCCAGCAAGCCCTGACCAGCCAGCTCCGCGATGATCTGCTGCTCGATCCTGTGGTGTTCAGCGGCGTCGTGCTGTTCCCCGACCAGCAGCACATCGGCGGGCAGCATGGCGTCAAGGCGGGTCTTGGCGGGTGAGGTCGCGGCGCTGCCTGGCAACTCCAGAATCGGTGCTTCGGGCCGGCCGGCGCAGCCGCCCGCCGCGACCAGTGTTGCGGCGAGTAGCAGGGCGGTGAAGCGGTGGGGCGGAGAAGAGGGCAGGAGATGGGACATCGCTGGATACTACCGCCCGCGCCCTCCAGCCGGCGCGGCCTGCCTTGACTCGGCTGCGGCGAACGGTGGATGAGCGCCGGTCAAGCGACTCAGTGCAGCGAAACCGGCGTGGTGGCCAGTCCGCTATAGCCTTCAAGCGTGTCTTCGACCTCTTCCTGGGTGGGCGTCTTCTGCGCCCAGGCACTGAGCCGCTGCTGAAACATTTCGGCCCACGAACCGTCCAGGTAAACCTCTTTGCCCGAGCGTTTGTCGACGATTTCAAAACCGTGGCGCGCCATGTGGGGCGTCAAAGACGGAGGCGCGAACTCCTCAGGCGCATTGGCATGGATTTGCACCACCACAAAAGAATCCGAGTCGTAAAGCAGTTGCATTGATATGTCCTTTAACTTCAGATGGCTACAAAGCCGCCAAGTTCAATGGGCCGGTCAGAAGCTGCGGGAAACCGTGAATATCTGACGACGATACGCCTGAAAAGGCGAGGTTTCGCGTCCCAACGCCTCGCATCACTGTGAGGGTTTTCCGACAGCCGTGAGCTGCTGGTCGACGAAATCGCCGTTGGACTGCGTGATTTTGCTGCGCACCGGCAGATAGCCCAGAGATGGCGCGTACCAGATCTCGACTTTCTGGTCGAACTGCTTGCGGGGCTGGCGCGAGAGCTTGAGCGTGTTCATTTCCCCAAAGGGCAGCACCAGCATTTCCGCGGATTCCACGATAAAGGTCCAGCCATCGGCGTCGCGCGGCCCCACCGTGACCATTGAAATGGTCGAGCCGACCGGAAAGCCTTCCGGCTTGGCCGCCAGCATGCCGGCCAGCTGGAAAAACACGCTGACGCGGTCCTGCATGCCCTTGATCCAGGGGACGGTCGGCGTGTTCGCGCTGAAGCTGACCTGGCCCTTGTCGGGTTCGAAGTGCGCCGCCACCTCGCTTTTGTACTTGTCGGCAAAGCGGCCGGGCGCCAGGCCTTCGCTGATGATCTGGCCCTTGCTGGTCATGCTGCGCGAGCCGATGAACAAGGCGCTGACCGTCATGCGGGCTTCGTAGCTGCTGCCGGTGTTTTGCCAGTTGAGCTCAGCCCTGGCGTGGTAGTTCAGCCCCCTGGCGCCCCCCGTGACGGTGTAGTCCAGGCGGGCACTGTCGGGCAGCTTGACGGCGGTGACCACCGTCTGGCGCGGGCCAGGCGGCAGCGCTGGAAGCATGCCGGCGGTCTCAGCGGAGGCGGCCGGCGCAGGCGCCGGGGCTGCGTCTGCCGCAGCCTCCGCGCTGGTGGCTGGCACGCTGTCGGTCGCGGCGGGCATGGCGGCCTCCCCGGACGCCAGCGCTTCGGCGGGGGCGGGTTCGGATTCCGTTGGCGCTATTAAATCAATAGCCTCTGGTGCCGGCGCTTGCTGGGCTAGGGGGCTATTTTTCCTTGAAATGGGAATTTTTGCCGGTTTCGCAAGCGGCTTTGGCGTGGGGGGTGCGGCCGGGGTCGCGCCGGCCTCGGGCCGCGGCGCGGGCTCGATGCTGCGCGTGGCAAAGACCGGCGCACGGCGCGCGGCAGGGTCCAGCCTGGGGCCAAAGCGCGTAGGCGTCGTGCGCAGCACCAGCAGGTGGGCAAGGATTACGCCGGCCACCAGCAGCAGCAGCGTGCGGGGTCGCGGGGCGGCCCTGGGCGAGACAGCAAATGGCCCGCTGGCGGGCGGGCGCAGCAGGGCGCTCATACGCAGGCACGCCTGCGCATGGCCGTCGCCAGCCGGTGCGGCTGCATCGCAAAGGGGGCACGGGGCTTCATGGCATGTCACTCGGGGCGGGCGGCGGGCAAGCCACGGCACAATAAGTGTTGGCTCTGGCAGCATGAAACTGCGTCAAGGCCGCTTGGGCCGCTTGCCACTGATTCAGGATATTGATGAAATTTGCCACTTATAAAGATGCTTCGCGCGACGGCCAGCTGCTGGTGGTCTCGCGCGATCTTTCCTGCGCCCATTATGCGACGGGCATTGCCAACAAGCTGCAGCAGGTGCTTGAAGACTGGAACTTCATGTCGCCCCAGCTGCAAGATATCTATGAAATGCTCAACAGCGGCAAGGCGCGCCACGCCTTCCCGTTTGAGCCGTCGCGCTGCATGGCGCCGCTGCCGCGCGCCTACCAGTGGCTCAGCAGCACGGCTTTCAGCCATCATGCCGAGTTGATGCGCAAGGCCGCGGGCGCCGAACGGCCCGGTAATTTCAAAACGGACCCACAGCTGGTCCTGGGTGGCAGCGATGGCTTCAGCGGCCCCTGCGACGACGTGCTGGCCGGCGGCGAGGCGCTGGACATCGATTTCGAGGCGCAAATCGCCGTCATCACCGGCGATGTGCCCTGGCGCGCCACGCCTGAGCAGGCGCTAGCCGGCGTGCGCCTGCTGATGCTGGCCAACGATGTCTCGCTGCGCAGGCTGCTCGCGGGTGAACGGGGTAGAGGCGCGGGTTTTCTGCAAGGCAAGCCGGGCGCCGCCTTCAGCCCGGTCGCGGTGACGCCCGACGAAGCGGGCGACGCCTGGCGCCAGGGCCGATTGCACCTGACGCTGCAAAGCACGCTGAACGGCCGCAAGGTCGGCATGTGCGAGGCCGGCCCCGAGATGACATTTCACTTCGGCCAGCTGATCTCAAAGCTCTGCCAGACCCGTGGCGTGCGCGCCGGCAGCATCGTCGGCTCGGGCGCGGTGAGCAACCAGGACCCCGGCCATGGCTACAGCTGCATCGCCGAAAAACGCGCGATTGAAGCCCTGGAAGACGGCAAGGCCAAAACCCGTTTCATGAAACCGGGCGACAGCATCCGCATCGAGGTCAAGGGCAGGGACGGGCAATCGGTGTTTGGCGCGATCGACCAGAAGGTGGTTGCCCTGACGCCTGCCTGACCCGCCTGGTCAGCGCCCCAGGGCGCTGGCAAAAACCGGAATGTTGCCGAAGGGGCGGTCATCAACAGCAGGACCGTGGCCGAGGCCAAGGTGCAAGCCATGCTCAGGCCGCGTACAGCGTGTCCAGGCTGCGAAAGCCCTTGAGCTCAATCGGATTGCCGAAGGGGTCGCGAAAAAACATCGTCCATTGCTCGCCCGGCTCGCCTTCAAACCGCCCCTGCGGCGGCAGCACGAACGCGGTGTTGGCGGCCTGCAGCCGTGCGGCCATCGCCTGCCAGTCGGGCAGCGCGAGCACCAGCCCGAAATGCGGCATGGGCACCTGCTGGTCGCCGACATGGCCGGTGTCTTCGGTCCTGAAGGGCTGCCCCAGGTGCAGCGAAAGCTGGTGACCACCAAAGTCAAAGTCGACCCAGGTCTCGGTAGAGCGGCCTTCGGTGCAACCGAGCACGCCGCCATAAAAGGCGCGCGCCTGGTCCAGGCTGGTGACGTTGAAGGCAAGGTGGAACAGGCTTTTCATCAAGCAAGCTTAGCAGGCAGGAAGCGGCGCTGAAACGCCATGAACGGCCCGGGCCGGCGGCGGTCTGGCGGCGGAATGATGGATGCTATTGAATATGTAGCATACACTGTCGGATTGGCAAGGGAATGAGCGGTTTTTATGGTAGAAACGAGGTGTATGCCGGGGGCAGCAGGCAAGTCGTCCAGATCAGGTCGCGGGGCGCCAAAAACCGGTTGACGCCACGCCCGGGCGCTGCACAATAAAGGCGCGCCTCAGTGGCTTGGCCATGCAAGTCGCAGATCACAGCAATCAGAGAAAAAACCGCCAGGAGACGACCATGAGCAATGCCAATACCCCCTCTTTTCCAGATTTCGGCAAATTGGTGCCGGGGTTTGATTTTTTGCAGAACCTGGCCAAACAGGCGGCCGGCAGCGCGACGCAAAGTATCCCGCAACTGCCCAATCTTGGCAACTGGATAGCGCCCACGCTGAACGTTGAAGAGCTGGACAAGCGCATCCAGGAACTCAAGGCGGTCCAGTTCTGGCTTGACCAGAATGCCGCCGCGCTCAAGGCCACCATCCAGGCGCTGGAAGTGCAGAAAATGACGCTGGCCACGCTCAAGGGCATGAACTTCAACATGGGTGATGTGGCCAATGCCTTCAAGCTCAAGGTGGCCGACAGCGTGGCGGGCGGCGTGCAGCGTGTCGCCGACAAGGCCAGGACATTTTCCGGGCTGGAGATCCCGCCCAGCCACGCCGCTGCTGAAAAAGCCGGTGCCGGGGAAGAAAAGCCGGCAGACGAGGCGGCCGGCAAGCCAAAAGTCAAGGCCGCCAAGGCGGAAGGGCCTGCCGCCGCTTTTGTCGACCCGATGCAGTGGTGGGGGGCGCTGACCCAGCAGTTCCAGACCATCGCCGCAGACGCGATGAAGGATGCGGCGAAGAAAACCGCGCTTGACGCCACCAAGAGCATGGCCACCGGGCTGGCCAAGGATGCCGTGAAAACCGCCACCGACATGGCCAAGGGCATGGCTGAAAGCGCCAGCAAGACCGTCACCGGCGGCGCGCGCGCCGCCATGAACACCGCCCTGCAAGGCAGTTGGCCCAGCCCGGCGGCGACACCGGCCAAGACCGCTGCGCAGCCAGCCGCCAAGCCGGCAGCCAAACCAAAGGCCAAGGCGCCTGTCCGCAAGGCCGCGCGCAAAACCCCGCGCTGATACCTTGCCGCCGGGACCATGGCGTACGGAAGACACATCATGAAGCTGTTTCCCTATGGCCACGCCACGCATCCGCAATGGCAGATGGCCGCCGGCCTGGTGCTGGCGCAGTTGCGCGCCCTGCTGGCGCTGCCGGACTACGCCAGCGCGCCCACGCTGGCCCTGCTCTACATCACCGACCACTACGTCGGGCAGGCGCAGGACATCCTTGACCACCTGAGTGCCGAGCTGCCCGACATCACCGACTGGAGCGGCACGGTCGGCGTGGGCATTGCGTCGAACAATGTCGAGTATTTCGACGAGCCCGGGCTGGCGGTCATGCTGTGCGAGCTGCCGCACGACCAGTACCGCGTGTTTTCGGGTGTGTCGCCCTTGCCGGCGCCCGCAGGCAGCCACTTCAAGGCCCATACCGCGCTGGTGCACGCCGACCCAGGCACGCCCGACGTCGCCGAACTGATTGCCGAAATGGCCCAGCGCACCGAGAGCGGCTATGTGTTTGGCGGCCTGGCCTCCAGCCGCTCAGGCACGGTGCAGTTTGCCCTCAGCGGCCACGGCAACATGAAGGGCCAGGGCGCGGCCGGCGGCGTGTTCAGCGGTGGCCTGAGCGGCGTGGCCTTTGCGCGTGACGCTTCGGGCGGCATGGCGCTGATGTCGCGCGTGACGCAGGGCTGCAGGCCCGTCTCGGCCGAGCATGAAATTACGGCCTGCGAGGCCAATGTGGTGACCGGGCTGGACGGCCAGCCTGCGCTGGACGTGATGCTGGCGGACCTTGGCGTGTCGCTGGACCAGCCGCGCGAGGCGCTGGCCAAGGTGCGCGCCACCCTGGTCGGCCTGAGCCTGACCGGTGAGCGCCTGAACGACAGCCCGGCCCGTCACGCTGGCCAGTTTGGCGCTGACGTGCTGGTGCGCCACCTGATCGGGCTGGACCCGGCGCGCAAGGGCATTGCGATAGCCGAAGTCCCGGCGCTTGGCGTGAAGCTGGCCTTTTGCGAGCGCAACGCCCAGGCCGCGCGCACCGACCTGGTCCGCATCTGCGCCGAAATTCGTGAGGAACTGGAGCCGCAGGAGCTCAGCCTCGAACTGGCCAATGCCCTGCATGCGCCCGAGGCTGAATCGGCGCCGCATGCCGCCAGGCGCATCGCGGGCGCAGTCTATGTCAGCTGCTCGGGGCGCGGCGGCCCGCACTTTGGCGCGCCCAGCGCCGAGTTGCAGATTGTCCGGCGGGCACTTGGCGACGTGCCCCTGGTGGGCTTTTTCGCCGCCGGTGAAATCGCCCGCAATCACCTCTACGGTTACACCGGCGTCCTGACGGTGTTCACGGCCGCAGCCTGAGGGCTGGCCCGTCTGTTGGGCGCCATGCCCTGGAAGGCGAAGTCCAACTCGGGCAGCCGCCCGCTGACGATGTCGGCCAGCGCCTTGCCGGAACCGCAGGCGTGTGTCCAGCCCAGAGTGCCATGGCCGGTGTTCAGATACAGATTGCTGACGCGGCTCTGGCCTATCAGCGGCACGTTGCCCGGCGCAGCCGGTCCTCGGTTGCGCCGGCCGCGCTTTCTGTGGGACTGCTGGGCATTGCCCTGGCCGTCCGCTCTCCTGAATGAGGTGCTGATGCTGGCCGACGACGGCACGGTTTGTCGAAGCCTTTGTGGCGAGGCCGTTGGCCTTGTCGCTATCGGAGGAAAGCCGTGAGGGCCGCAAACTCCCGGCCTCGCAGCGTCAGCAGCAAGCTGTAGCCCGCGCTACTTGTTGGCCAGCTTCAGGCCACATGGAGAATCAGGGCAGAATCCGCTGCACCATTCAAATACAGGGCAAACCCCTGGCGGCACCGCAGCCGTCGCATAAACACTGAAAAGAGGAGCCAGGCAAGATGAGTGCTGATTTGTCCACGCCAAGCACGCCGGACGCGAGCTTGGCCCCGCCGGCTGCCCAGGCACACCCCAACCAGTTTGCGCTCCTGAAGCAGCGCCGCTTCGCGCCTTTTTTCTGGACGCAGTTTTCCGGCGCGGCCAATGACAATCTTTTCAAGTTTGCCTTCACGGTGATGGTGACCTACCAGCTCAGCGTCGGCTGGCTGCCGCCGGCGCTGGCGGGTCTGGTGATAGGCGCGCTGTTCATCCTGCCTTTCCTGCTGTTTTCGGCCACCAGCGGCCAGTTGACCGACAAGTTCGAGAAAACCCGGATGATCCGCTTCGTCAAGAACCTCGAAGTGGTGATCATGCTGATCGCCGCGGCGGGCTTCACCAGCCACAACATCGGCGTGACGGTGCCCGTCCTGCTGGGCTGCACGTTTCTGATGGGGCTGCATTCCACCCTGTTCGGGCCGGTCAAGTACGCCTACCTGCCGCAGGCGCTGAGCGAGCGTGAGCTGACCGGCGGCAACGGCATGATCGAGATGGGCACTTTCGTGGCCATTTTGCTGGGCAACATCGTGGGCGGCCTGATGGTCGCCGTGCCTGGCGTCGGGCCGCACTATGTGGCGGTCTCCTGCGTGCTGCTGGCGCTGGCCGGGCGCGCCGTGGCGCAGTTCATTCCGCTGGCACCAGCGACCGACCCGGGCTTGAGGGTCAACTGGAACCCGGTGACCGAGACCTGGCGCAACCTCAAGCTCGCCAACGACAACGCAGTGGTGTTTCGCTCCATGCTGGGCATCAGCTGGATGTGGTTCTTCGGCGCGGTGTTCCTGTCGCTGTTCCCGTCGTTCGCGAAGGAGGTGCTGCACGGCGACGAGCATGTCGTCTCCTTGCTGCTGGTGGTGTTTTCCATAGGCATTGCGACCGGCTCGCTGCTGTGCGAGGTGCTGAGCAAGCGCCATGTCGAGATCGGCCTGGTGCCGCTGGGCGCCATCGGCATGAGCGTGTTCGCGATCGATCTTTATTTCGCCTCGCGCGGCTTGCCGCCTTCAGCGATCATGGAATTCTCCGCTTTCGTCGCCAGGCAGGCGCACTGGCGCGTGATGCTGGACCTGGCGCTGCTCAGCCTGTTTGCCGGCCTGTACAGCGTGCCCATGTATGCGCTGATCCAGCTGCGCAGCCAGCCGACGCACCGGGCGCGCATCATCGCGGCCAACAACATCTTGAATGCGCTGTTCATGATCGTCAGCGCCATCCTGGCGGGCGCGCTGCTCAAGGCCGGGTTCACGATTCCGCAGATTTTCCTGTTCGTCGGCGTCGCCAATGCGCTGGTGGCCTTTTATATCTTCATGCTGGTGCCCGAGTATTTGCTGCGCTTTGTGGCCTTCATCTCGTCGCGCTGCATTTACCGCTTCAAGGTCACCGGCGATCACAACATTCCCGCGCAGGGCGCGGCCGTGCTGGTCTGCAACCATGTCAGCTTTATTGACCCGGTGCTGCTGATGGCGGCCAGCCCGCGCCCAATTTACTTCGTCATGGACCACCGCATCTTCAGGATGCCGGTGCTGGGCTGGCTGTTCCGCCTCGCCAGGGCGATCCCGATTGCGCCGCGCGCCGAAGACCCGGCGGCCTACGAAGCCGCCTTTGAAGCGGCCGCCAAAGTGCTGCGGGGTGGCGACCTGCTGGCCATCTTTCCCGAGGGCAGCATCACCCCGGATGGCACGCTGCAAGCCTTCAAGGGCGGCATCATGAAGATTCTGGAGAACGCCGAACGCGACGGCCTTGAGGTGCCGGTGGTGCCGATGGCACTGACCAATTTGTGGGGGTCATTCTTCAGTCGTGTCGAAAAAGGCAGGGCGATGGTGAGGCCGTTTCGGCGCGGCTTCATGAGCCGGGTGGGGCTCAATGCCGGCCTGCCCATCGCCGCATCCCATGTGCAACCCGAGGGTTTGCGCGGGCGGGTGGCGGCTTTGATGGGGCAGGGGGCGATCGACGCGAATCGCTAAAGCTGCGGGCGGATGCCCGGCCTTGTTGGGCGTTGTTTGCCGTGCGCGATGGAAACTGAGATCGGACGGGGTCAAGTCATTCCGCGCCGCGAGCTCCAGCGGCAGCCTACAACCTGGATATCGCGGAGGCTTCCCTTCGTCAATTGGATCCTGATCACCAGCTCCAATTTTGCAGATCAACGCACTCAGGGGTTTCAGCGTGTTCTAGTACATCGACACGCAATTAACGAAACATAAATATACTTCAGATGTCGCCTATCGGTATACCCTGGAGTAGTCATGCGTCGGACAGAACTGAACTTGGGCGAGGAGGATCGCTCGACTATCGAAGCAATTCGCAGCAAAGGGGTGCA
>JBKJKI010000259.1:0-7048 GCA_046597475.1 Polaromonas sp.
TGTCGCGGCCCTGGTCGTCGGTGCCGAACCAGTGCGCACTCGACGGTGGCAACAGGCGGGTCGTGCGCAGGTCGCCGATATACGGGGAATACGGCGCCAGCAGGTCGGCGAAGACAGCCACCAGCACCAGCGCGATGACGATCACCAGGCCCAACATCGCCAGCCGGTTGCGGGCAAAGGTGCGCCAGGCACCGTAGGCGCGGCCCAGCGATGCCTGGCGGCGCGAATGCGGCCGCTCGGACATCAGCCAGTCGTGCAGGCTTTCTTTGTCGGGGGAGGATGAAGCGCTGCGGGTCATCGGACACGGGTACGCGGATCGAGCAATTTGTAGAGTAGGTCGGACAACAGGTTCAGGCCGATGAAGATCGAACCCACGACGATGGTGCCGCCCAGCACGGCGTTCATGTCGGCGTTCTGCAGTGAATTGGTGATGTATAGCCCAAGGCCGGGCCAGGCAAACACGGTTTCGGTCAGCACCGAGCCCTCTAACAAGCCGGCATACGACAGCGCAATCACCGTCACCAGCGGCACCATCGCATTGCGCAGCGCGTGGCGCCAGATGATGCGCGCCTCCGACAAGCCCTTGGCGCGCGCCGCCACCACGTATTCCTGCGCCAGCTCATTGAGCATGAAAGAGCGCGTCATGCGGCTGATGTAGGCCATGGAAAAATAACCCAGCAGCGACGCCGGCAGGATCAGGTGCGACAGCGCATTGCCAAAGGCGTCCCACTCGCCGGCCATGGCGGTATCAACAAGTAACATGCCGGTAACGGGCACCAGCGTGAATTCATAGGCCACGTCAATCCGGCCCGGCCCGGCGACCCAGCCCAGGCGGGCATAAAACACCAGCAGCGCCATCAGCCCCAGCCAAAAGATGGGCACCGAGTAGCCGACCAGGCCGATGACGCGCACTACCTGGTCGACCAGCCTGCCGCGCCGCACCGCCGCCCATACGCCCAGCGGCACGCCCAGGCCGGCGCCTAGCAAGATGCCCAGGCTGGCCAGTTCCAGCGTGGCGGGAAAGGCGCGGCGAATGTCCTGCATCACCGGGTTGGACGTCAGCACCGAGGTGCCGAAATCGCCGCTCAGCACCTTGCGCAGGTAGATGTAGAACTGCGTGTAAACCGGCTTGTTCAGCCCCATTTCATCGCGCACCCGCGCCACCACATGCGGCGGCGCGCTGTCGCCCACCATGGCCAGCACCGGGTCCACGGGGATGACGCGGCCGATGAAGAAGGTGACCGAGAGCAGGCCCAGGTAGGTGAGAAAAATCACTACCAGAAAGCGGCCCAGCGCGCTTAATCGGCGCGCATGGCGGGCCGGACGCCGGGCAATAGCCAGCGGCCCCGGACTGACGGCGAAGGGATCGGGAACTGCCAAGGGTTGTTGCGTTATTTCATTCCTCATGCGGCGGGGTCACTAGCCTCTTACCTGCTGCCGAACAAGAACAAATAATCCTGACTCAAGGGTAGATAACTTGTGCTGGATATTATTTTCTTTTGAAAACTCCCGAAGGTGACGCATGAAAAGCTTGTAGCCTTTCGGGTTCAGCGCATACCCAAGACCCTCGCTGATGACTTCATCCAGAACCGCAAACCGGTCTGGGTCAAGCATCCTTAAATGCTTGCTTGAAAATGAAACGCCCAATCCTTTGATGTTGATGCCGGGCGTTATGGCCGCATCTTCGTCACCTGTCTCTTGGGCAATCCTGAACCAGTCGGAATAGGCTTTGGCAAGCTCGGCACTGTTCTCGTGGTATCGCTGCAGATTGGCCCAGACCCTCTGGCCTCCCCCCCACTCGCAGATCCGTTCGCTGAATTCCAACAATTCGGCTTCACTCGATTGCCCGTCAATCGTGGCGCCAGCTTCCTCGACGTCATGGGTCGTGGGATCTTCATATTGACAGATGGCAATGGCGCTTTCCAATGCTGATTCAGAAAATTCAAACCCGGAGAAATCCATGTTTCTGGACAGGTATTGATTGCGCTCACCATCAAAATCAGCAACTGTTCGCATTACCCCATCGTGGCAAAGAAAAGGCCATGGGTTGGTAAATTCTGCCCCTAGCCCGTAAGCATCGCATTTGGGGCAAACATCGACCCATTGTGTTGAGGAGAACCTCCCAAACCTGTGATTTGCCTTGGTTGATGCAAGCGCTTGCTTGAGTGTCCTTCCATTGATCCTGGCGGTTGCCACGTTGCAGCCAATATGAGAATGCATTTTTTCCTTGAAGTGCCGGATTGATGATGGAACGGGCATGAAGCGCTAGGAGAGTCAGCGTTTGGCGACCTTGAACATGTAGTTGGTGTCAAACGTGGGGCCCAGCTTCAGGCCGTCCACATTGCTGCGGTAGGCGGCCACCTCGGTCTGCTGGTAGAGCATGACAAAGGGGCTGGTTTTGCGGAACTCGGCCTGCAGCTCTTCGTACATGACCTTGCGCTTGCCGGCATCACGCTCCAGCACGGCGACATCCGACTTTTTCGTCAGCTCGGGAATCGCCCAGGCATTGCGCCAGGCCAGCGGCTTGGCCTTGGCGTCGTCGGCATTGTCGGGGTTGCGCGTGAAGGTGTCGGCATTCGAATGCGGATCCCAGTAGTCGGCGCCCCACTGGCCGATGTACATGTCATGCGTGCGGGCGCGGTACTTGGTCAGCGTCTGCTTGCCGTCGCCGGGAATGATCTCGACCTCGATGCCGGCGCGTTTGGCGGTCTGCTGGAAGGCCTCGACGATGCCCTGCACCGGCTGGGTGGTGCGCGTGTCTATCGTCACCTTGAAGCCGTTGGGCACACCGGCCTTGGCCAGCAGGGCCTTGGCCTTGTCCACGTCCAGCTTGTAGGGGTTCTCCTTGCTGGCGCCCAGCAGACCGACCGGCAGGAAGTTCTGGTGAATCACGCCGATGTTCTTGATCAGCGTGTCGCCGATGGCCGAGTAGTCGACCAGCCACTTCATGGCTTCGCGCACCTCGGGCTTGGCCAGAGTGGGGTTTTTCTGGTTCAGGCTGATGTAGTAGACCGTGCCCTTGGGCGCCGAGGTGATCTTCACATCCTTGTTGCTTGTCAGCGCGGCAATGTCCTGCGGGCTCAGGTTGCGCGCGACGTCGATGTCGCCTTTTTCCAGCAGCAGGCGCTGGGTGGCCGCCTCCTTCACATGGCGGTAAATCACGCGGGCCAGCTTGGGCTTGTCGCCGTAATAATTGTCATTGCGCTCCAGCGCCACGATTTCGTTGGCCCGCCATTCGCGCAGCTTCATGGGGCCGGAGCCGGCATAGTTGGTCTTGAGCCAGCCGTAGCCCCAGTCGCCGTTTAGCTCCTTGGACAGCAGCAGCTTCTTGTCGACGATGGCGCCAATGTTGGCGGTCAGGCAGTTGAGTACAAAGGTGGGCGCGAAGGCCTTGTCGGTTTCCATCGTCAGGCTCAAGGGTCCGGTGGCCTTGATCCTGTCCTTGACGTTGTCCTTGGAAAAGCCGAACTGCGTGAGGATGAAGGCCGGCGACTTGTCCAGGCTGACGGCGCGCTGCAGCGACCAAGCCACCTCGTCGGCCGTGAGCGGGTTGCCCGAGGCAAATTTCAGGCCGGGCTTGATCTCGAAGCTATAGGTCCTGCCGTCGGGCGAGACCGTCCACGACCTGGCCACGTCGCCGACCAGTTTCGACGGGTCGCTGATGTCCAGCCGAACCAGCCGGTCATAGGTGTTGCCCATGATCTCGCCGCCCGACAGCTCGAACACCTCGGCCGGGTCCATGGTGATGATGTCGTCGAAGGCGAAGGCAATCACCAGCGTGTCTTTGGGCGTGGCAGCCAGCGCGCCCGCGCCGTGGCACAGCAGCAGGGTGGCAGCGGCGCTGGCGCACAGCACGCGGCGGGAGAGGGGAAAGGTGAAGGATGAGGACAAAGTGGTCAAGCTGGATTCCTTGATGTGAGTCTGTGTGCGCCGATCGGGTTGCCCCTTGCCTTGCATGCGTGAGTCATGCTGTATTCGTTGTTCAATCCGCCATTTTTGCGGTGATCGGAGGCAATAAATTTGCCGCCAATCGGCCCTTGCGTCAATGCGTAATTACCTTTGGAGGTTGCCGACGGCAGGCAACTCGATTTGCTGCATGATCAGATCAGATGACTACTACAAAAAATGTAGCTGTTTGTGGCAGTCATTCTTGGGCTTTTCGCAGGGCGCCGCCCATGAGGTGCCGGCACTATTGAAGCGAAATCTTTTTACTGCGCTCTGGTCAGGCTCTGATTCCTGCAAGAAAACCGTGGCAACCCCCGTGGGGGAAATGCCATCCTTGTTTCTGCTGAAAGGATGAAATATCCGGGTTCGCTGACCGCGCTTGCTGGCCCTTAAACCAGCAAATTGATCCGTAGATTTTTGTCGCATTCATGCATAAGAATGTCGTATTCCAGCCTTCTGTGCAACGGGTGCCATGGGTCTAATTGCACAGTAGACATAAAGACTGCGCCTCTCTGGTAGTGGTCACTTAGAACTTAGGACTTAGGAGACAGGACATGTCAATTTCAAATGACCAAGGTTATGAGGTGGAGTGTCGGGATGTTTGGAAAATCTTTGGAGCGCGGTCCCGGGAGGCGGTAATCGCGGCCCGCGAAGAAGGTCTCGGCCGCCAGGAACTCCAGAAAAAATACGGTTGCGTGCTGGCGGTGGCCGGTGCCAATCTTCGGATACATAAGGGCGAGATATTCTGCATTATCGGACTGTCGGGCAGTGGCAAATCTACCTTGCTGCGCCACATTAATCGCCTGATTGAGCCCAGCGCAGGCGAAATTTTGGTCGGCGGGCGCAACATCAATGAACTGGGTTCGGCAGATCTCCGCCAGTTGCGCGCTCAGTCCATTGGCATGGTCTTTCAGAACATGGCCCTGCTACCGCACCGCACGGTCCGGGACAATGTGGTGCTTGGCCTGGAGTTGCGCGGTGTGGCGCGCGATAAGCGTAACACGGTAGCCGACGAGAAACTCGACCTGGTTGGCCTGGACCGTTGGGCGGATCACATGCCTCATGAACTTTCCGGGGGCATGCAGCAGCGGGTTGGCCTGGCCCGCGCTTTTGCTGCGGATCCCAGCGTGCTGCTGATGGACGAGCCATTTTCTGCCCTCGACCCCCTGATCCGCCGCCAGTTGCAGGATCAGTTTATCAATCTGGCGGCGGTGATGAAGAAGACCACGCTGTTCATCACCCACGATATCGACGAGGCTATCCGCATCGGCCAGCGTATCGCCATCATGCGCGACGGGGTGATCGTGCAAAGCGGTACCGCGGAAGAGATCGTCGGCAGGCCAGCCGATGACTATGTGGCCAGCTTCGTCAAGGGAGTTTCCCGGATTCATGTCACTCAGGCCCATTCCCTGATGCAGCCTTGGGAGGCACGGGCGGACCTGTTCCCCGATCTGGATGAGGCGCGCTGCCCGGTGGCTCGACCTGATGCACCACTAGGCGACCTAATCCGCCTCTCCCTGGGCAAGACAGAACCCATCAAGGTGATGTCCGATAGCCGTGCCGTGGGATTCATCACCAAGGATGCGTTACTGGAATGCATTCACCAACCGGAGCAAGCAGCATGAGCAGCAGCGCAGTTATCCATGGCAACCTCGGGGCCAATATCGCCGGCAGCAAGCTGACATCCGAACATCTGCGGCGCTTCTGCGGGATCAACGCCGACTACTATCTGTCGCGCTTTCAGCACTTGGCCCACCATGACACCAAGGGCATCAAATTCAACTGGGCCGCCTTCTTGGGTGGCCCTTACTGGGCGGTGGCGCGCGGCATGTGGCTGCTATTCTGGGTCAGCTACACCATTGAAGTGCTCTCGATTGGCTGGCTGATCGCCGCCGAAAGCCCCACCCTGGTGAAGGCGCTTGCCGCAGCCGTGTTGGGCGGCGGCCGGCTGGGACTAGGCCTGGCTGCCAATCACTCCTACTGGCAGGCTTTCTGCACATGGCGGGTCGGAGGACGGTCCAGCCATCGTTTCCAGCTGACACGTCTGTTAATGGTCTCGGCAGTAGTGATTCCCGCCGCCATCCTTGGCGTGGCGGGCGTGGCCCATATGCCCCTGCCACAGTTCTTGTTGAAATTCCCGGAAAGCCACGGTCTTTCCACACAGACCCAGATCGCCATTAACTCCGGCATTGAATGGGCGGCGGTGCAATGGGGGCCGGTGTTCGATACCACCACTGCCGGCGTGCGCTGGGTGCTGGACCTGTTCGAGAGCGTGCTCCTCAGCGTGCCTTGGCCGGCCCTGGTGGCCTTGGTGGCCTTGGTGGCTTGGCGTACCGGGGGCTTCAAGCTGCTCCTATTGTCCCTGGTCATCCTCGGCTACCTGGGCTTTTTCGGATACTGGGAAAAGAGCATTTCCACCATGTCCCTGGTAGCCGCATCGGTGGTGATCTGCGTGGTCTTCGGCGTACCTCTCGGCATCCTGTGCGCAAAGTACAAGCGTATCAGTCGCATCGCCGAGCCGCTGATGGACATGATGCAGACCATGCCCAGCTTCGTTTACCTGCTGCCGGCCATTGCTTTCTTTTCGATCGGCAAACCGCCGGCAATTCTGGCTACGGTGGTGTTCGCCTTGCCGCCGGTAATTAAACTCACCGCCCTGGGCATCCGCCAGGTTCCGGAGAACGTGAAGGAGGCCATGCTGGCCTTCGGCGCCAGCCCGCTTCAGTTATTGGTGAAGGCGGAACTGCCGATGGCCATCAACTCGGTCATGGCCGGCATCAATCAAAGCATCATGATGAGCCTGTCCATGGTGGTGATCGGCGCTCTGATCGGAGCCGGCGGCTTGGGCTTCGACGTGCTTTCCGCGCTGCAGCAGATGGATAACGGAGCCGGTATTTTGGCTGGTGCAGCCATCGTGGCGTGCGCCACGCTGCTGGACCGTTTGATTCAGGGTCGCAAGAAGCAAGTTTGAACTATTCGACGCACAACTAGTACATCAACACATAAATTTAGAAACATAATGACGGCCTAGTTTTTTGTCCGCGTCCTGCCGGGTAAAGTTCCACTCGATGATTTGCTTTTCCTCATTGCGGGCTTGCTGCCA
>JBKJKI010000275.1:0-61168 GCA_046597475.1 Polaromonas sp.
CCGTCATGTGATTGAAGCACCGGCCCGCGTTTTCGATTCCCAGGAGGCGCTGCATGCGGCATTCAATGCCGGCGAGCTTGAGCGCGACGTGGTCTGTGTGGTTCGCTGGCAGGGTCCGCAAGCCAATGGCATGCCCGAGCTGCACAAGCTCACGCCGCCATTGGCGGTGCTGCAGGGCAAGGGCTTCATGGTAGCGCTGGTCACGGACGGTCGCATGAGCGGCGCGTCGGGCAAGGTGCCGGCGGCCATTCATGTGTCGCCGGAAGCCGCCGCGGGCGGACCGCTGGCCAAGGTGCGCGATGGCGACGTGATCCGGGTTGATGCACTCACCGGGGAGCTGTATGTCAGGGTTGGCGAGGCGGAGTGGGCCGCTCGGCCGGTAGCGGCCATGCCGCCGGATTTATGCCAGCGCAACGGCGCTGGTTCAGGTCGCGGATTGTTTGCCGGCATGCGCCGCAGCGCGCTGACGGCCGAAGAAGGAGCGCTCTCATGGACCTAAAGGCCGATATGAAACTTGACATCAGCGCCAGACTGACCGCCCTGCAAGTCATGCAGGATGCCCCGGTCATCCCCGTGATCGTGCTGACCGACGTCACCCAGGCGGTGCTGCTGGCCCGCGCCCTGGTAGCGGGCGGCGTGCGCATGCTTGAAGTCACCTTGCGCACGCCACAGGCACTGGCCTGCATTGAAGCCATTGCCCGCGACGTGCCCGAGGCCGTGGTCGGCGCGGGCACGGTGCGCAGCGCCGCCGATGCCCAGGCCTGCGCCATGGCCGGTGCCCGCTTTGCTGTGAGCCCGGGCTACACCCATGCCGTCGGGCAGGCTTGTCGGGATGCAGGCTTGCCGCTGCTGCCGGGCGTGGCCACGGGCAGCGAGATCATGCTGGCGCAGGAAGACGGCCTGACCGAACTCAAGTTCTTTCCGGCCATGCAGGCGGGTGGCCCGGCCATGCTCAAGGCCTGGAGCGGCCCATTTGGCGATGTGCGTTTTTGCCCGACCGGCGGCGTCACGCTGCTCAACGCGCCCGAGTTCCTGGCCTTGCCCAATGTGGTGTGTGTGGGTGGCTCCTGGCTGGTACCCGCGGACGCGGTTCAGGCCGGCGACTGGGCCCGCATCAGTCAACTGGCGCGCGATACCGGCAGTCTGCGCCAGCCTTTGGCTTGAAGGCTTGCGGGCTTATTGCACGGTTCCCTGGCAGCCGGGCGCCAGGGGCTGTCCGGGTGCGCACAGCGTGCGCCCCAGCCAGACCTCATAGGTGTCGGTTGCCGGCCTGGCATTGCGCAGCGTGGCCAGTCCGGGGGCTTTGCCGCCATTGGCCTGGTTGGTGATACGTCCCACGACGCGTGCCATCCAGCGCGCATAGCCGTGTTCACTTTTGCCTTGCACGCGGAGTTCCGTATGCTCAGGCGCCCGGTCACCCACCATTTCAAGGGCGGGTGTGTCGTAGCCAAATTCCTGAAATCGTTCCGCGAGGGCCAGTGCCATGGGGCGCTGGGCTTCGTTGGCAACCTGGATATAGGCCACCGGCCGGCGTCCGGAGGTCTGCCGCATCAAGTTCTTCAACTTGTCCGCCTGCGCGCGCGTGGTGTCGCCCAGCGTGTCCGTTGCCGCCAGCAAGGCCTCAATGGGTGCTTGCTGCACCGCCAAGGTGCCCGGCGGGGCACTTCGCAGCAGCACCAGGGTGTTGACGATGCCCGATGAATTGGCCGTGCTGAGCGCAACCGGGTTCGAGCGCAGCGTTTTCAGCGCCCTGTCCAGCGCCAGCGGCACGGCATCGGACAGCGCTGTGGGGTCGACGATCAGACCGGTAGTGGCGGCCACGCGTTTGTCCTTGTCACGGTCAAACATGTTGTCCACCCGCTCGGCCACGGCGGCCAGTTGTTCGGGCGGCGGCTCAAGCCGCAGCGGTGCCCTGCCCGGCGAGGCGAGCGTTGCGGTGCTTGCCGGGCGAGTGGCTTGAACTTCGCCGGGGGCGGCTGCGGTAGTGGGCCCGGCTGACCGCCTGGCATGAAGGTCCGCCTGCTGGCCGCCAGGATCAGTGCTGGCGGCAGCGACGACGGGCGCCGCCGGCAGCTTGGCACGGGCGACTGGACTGGCTTCGTTCGGCACTGGCGAGAGTGCGGCAATCTGCCTGCGTGCCTCGGCGCGCAGGCTGGCGTCCAGCGGCGCTTCGGTTTGCGCCAAGGCGTTCTGAAAGGAGCGCAAGGCGTCTTCGGGGCGGCCATTTTGTACATAAACATGGGCCAGGTAATACTGGGCCCGTGCGTGTTTTGGACGCAGTTCCAGCGCGCTCAGGTATTCGTTGAGCGCGCTGACCAGTTCCGGTTCCTTGGCGAACTGAGACTCCAGGCCGGCACGAAAATGCCTGTCGGCTTCGCTGATGTTCAGGCGGCGGGCCTCGGCTTGCTGCATCTTGTCCCAAGTGAACCAGCCGCCATAGGCCAGCAGCCCCGCCGACAGCAGAATGGCGGCCGGAAGCCAGGCGCGCCGCCGCAGCCTGAGCCCGCCGAAACCGCCTGGACCGGGCAAAGGCAGCGCCGTCATGCCCTTGCGCAGCCCCACTTCCCGCAGCAATTGCTGAAAGGTCTCGTCATCCGCGTCGCCGTCCCAGTCCAGCAGGTCCAGCGTGTGGCTTTGGCCGAAACCCAGCGGAAGCTCGACTTCCTCAATGCGCACCGGCACCAGCTTGCCCGCGCGCAAGGCGCGCGAGCACTCGTCGCGCACAAAGGCTGAATGCACGGATTTTGCCGACCACAGGCCAATTACGACCCGGGCCAGTTGCAGTTGGGACTCGATTTCACGGGCAAACTCGGCGCCAGCAGCCAGGTCGCGGTCCCACCAGACCGTCAGCTGTCGCTCCTGCAGTGCCTCGGCCAATTGCCGCGCCAACGGCCGGTCTTCATGTGCGTAGCTGATGAAGACATCGTTGGCTGGGGTGGGGGACGGCTCGGACACTGGCATGAAGCGAGACCTGTTGGCAGTGCTTGACTATGGGGTGGCCAGCGCCTGCAGCATCTGCAGCAGGCTCTCGGCCGCCCTCCGGTTCGCAGCGTGGGCAGCATCGCCTGCGTCAGCCTGTGCCAGATAGGCCAGATAGGCGTCCAGAATGAAGCGTGCCTGGGAGTGGAATGAGTCCCACATCTTGACGGCGGGAACCCGCGCTTTCAGCGACTGAAGATCTTGCGCCAGGCCAGGAGCTACACGGCTCAATTGCCCTTGCGCCAGTGCCTGCAGCAATTGCAGCTCGCTCTGCCCCGCCACGCACCAGAAGTCGGGCTGCTGCGTGGCAGCCTTCTGCAATGCCTCGCGCGCCAGCGCCAGGTGAGCCGCCGCCAGAACGGGCTGGCGTTTGTCCAGAAACGACAGGCGAAGCTCGGCGGCCATGCTGTTGAGCGCGGGGTAATACATCCGGCCGCTGCCACAGGCGATTTCCATGGCCTCGGCCAGCCCATAGTGCAGCGCCATCTGTTGCAGCGCCTGCCGTTCGGTTTTCGGGTCATTGCCTCGGTTCGCCAGCATTGCGGCCCGCTTCCAGGCCGAGCCAAGCAGGCTGAGCCGTTCCGGGGTGGGCTGCATGTTGGTCAGTTCCTGCAACTGCTTGAGGGCGGCCTGGATGTCCTGGCGTGCCAGGTCAGCCTCGGCGTCCGGCCGCAGCTCCCCGCGGCGTGCCATCAGATTGCCGAGCTGTTCGACCGCCTTGAGGGAGGCGCTGCCATCATGCGCCGCCACCGCCTTGAGATACCAGTCTATGGCCTTGCCCAGGTCCAGCGCCTCGGCGAAGGCGAGGCCGAATGCTTCGGCCACGGCGCCCATGCTGCCCCACAGCGCGGCGTAACGTGATTCAAGAAAGACCACCCTGTCGCGCTGCAGACCCGGATTGGTGCCGCCAAAACGCATGCGCACCACCAGGTTTTCGAGCGCGAGCGTCAGCGCCACCGGCGACGACACACCGGCAAACTCATCGGCCAGCGGGGTGGAGGGGCGCTGCGCGTCGGTACCGGCGCGGTTCCAGGTCCAGCCCGGGTCCCCATAGCATTGGTAGGCCGCCCAGGTGTTGCCCTGCTTGTTGTCGTTCCAGGCGGCCGTGCGGGCTGCCGCGACGGCATCGATGAAGCGCTCGCCGCGCAGCAGCACCTGGTAGAAGGTGGTGGCAAAGGTTTCGGCCGGCCCGTCTTCCACGGCCCAACCCGCGGCGATGACGCAGCGTACCCCCACGCCTATCAGAGCTTCGGCAATGTTGGCGGCGAAGCTGGCGCGGTCGTAAGGGGTCAGTGCCGTCGAAGCGGCCCGCCCCGCCAGGTGGCAGCAATTTAAAAACACCAGTTCCGGCACCGTGCGCATGGCCTGTATTTCATTCGCACCGAGAAAGGTTTCCCCCGACAGCACCACCCCGCCATCGGCGCCAAGCGCGCCGTGGCCTGCGACATGCACCACGCGGTAGGGACGTTCGAACAGGGCGTTGATGATGCTGCGTGCATCGTCCGAGCCGCTGAGCAGTGCACGAACCTTGCCAGTGTCAATGCCGGCCGAGCCGCTGGTGAGCTGGCTGACCACTGCCTGCGCTTCGGCGCGGGCACCAGGCAAGGGCGGGTAAAGCGCCGGATCGCACATCGGCTCGCCAATCACCAGCACGCTATCGTCGGCATTGGCATCCGACACCTGGACGCGGAATTTGTCGCTTTGCAACTGTAGCTTGCGCAGCAGCTTGCTGCGAATGGCCCACGGCCGGCTGTCGCCTCCGGTCTGGCCTTGCTGGCCGGTGTCCAGCAATTCCCACGGGATCACTGCCGTGCCGCCGTCAAGCTCAATCAGCATTTCGCTGGTGCCGCCCAAAAATGGCTCCATCTCCACCGGCACCAGCAGGTTGAACAGGGTGCGGCCGATCTGCGGGTCGCGGTTGGCGACGTTGGAGGCTTTTTTGACCAACTCGCGCAGCAGCGTGCCCTGCGCCTGCTGGGCCCGTACCTCGGTACGCGCGCGCCGGGTGTCCAGGGTGTAGGCAATCGAAGGCTGGCCGTCCTTGACGGGGCCGGTCAACGCGCTGATCAGGTCGTAGGCCGAGCCGCGGTAGCTGGAATCAAGCGAGCGGCGCATCGCGCCCACGCCTTGCTGCACCGGGCCGCGCACTTGGAACTGGCTGGGTGCGGCGGTGGACTGCACCTGAAGCGAGCGCCAGGCGTCGCTGGCGCGGTCCAGGTAGAACTCCACCAGGGTCAGGTGGCTCAGCTTGGGCCAGTTCCTGAGCTGGGGCCGGCGGCCCTGCTGCAGTTTCAGGTTTGCCTCGTAGGCACCCTGCGCCACCAACTGTGCCGCAGCCCCCGCGGTGATGCCGGTACCACCGCTGCCAATCAGCGTGGCCGCCATTTCGAACTCGCTGGCGTCGCCCGGCCGCTCCGCCTCGCGTTGCGCATACGCCAGAATGGCCTGGCACACGGTATGCACCAGATCGCTGGGGCGCAGCTTGCCTTCGTCGCCCAGCCCGGCAACCACCACGGCGTGGGGGCGTGGCAGGTCCAGCGGGTTGTCGTCCGGAGGGCCCAGATTGAGGAAAATCTGGTGCGCGCCGGCGCCGTCGGGGTACAGGCCGGCCGTGAGTGACTGGCTCATGGCTTTGCCTACCAGGCCGTCCACCACGGCCTCGGTACCCGTGAGTATCAGCGAGCGGTAGTGGCCCACGATCAGCGGCTGGTAAACGAATTTGAGGTCGCCATTGAGCACCGACACGCTCAGTGGTGCATTGCCCGGACCCACCTGTGCCCCGGGCGCACTGCTGTCCGCTCCGCCAAAGATGTCGCTCAGGCTGGACGGCGGCTGCGAACCACCTGGAATGCGTGAAGGGCGGCTGCGAATCTGGGAGACGGCTCTGGTGGTGGCGCCTCGCGCCCCGGTGCCGCGCGTTTCCAGCCGGGGCAATTGCTGCGTCTGGCCGGTTTGCAGCAGTTCAATATAGGCGGCGAACGCACTGGCGACATTGGGCAGATCGCCGTGCGCGGCATTTGCCTGCCAGGTAGGCACACCGGCTAACTGGGCGCTGGCCAGCGTCACGCGTCCGTCGCCGCCTTCGGTTGCGCCCAAGTAGTCCAGCCCCTCGGGGCCCATGCTGATGCCGTCGGGCGTGAAGCGTGCCTGTCCGGCCACCAGCAGCATTTTTTTGGCATCCGCGCCCAGCGCATTGGCCTGCTGATCAAGCCGGCGGCGCAGGGCCACGGCCTGATCGAGCACGGCCTGCGGCGGAGCGCTCCAAGTGTAGACCGCAAATTGCGCGTCCAGGGTGTGCCAGAAGCTGCGCTCGCGCAAGCGTGCGAGGTCATCGTCGGCCAGTTTCTGCCAGCTGCCTTGTTGGTCCAGCCCGAGCGCGGGATCGAGCAGCGCCGCCTGCAACTGGATGAAGCCGGGCATGGCTGCCATCATCTTGCGCGCGCCACTGTTGTCGAACAGCGCGCCGAAGGCTACCAGCGCGTTGCCGAAGGTGTCATCGCCCGACAGCACCTGCATGGGCGCCCAGGAGCCGGCATTGGGTGTCCCAAGCATCAGCAGCCGGGCCTCTGGATGCGCCATCATGCGTTGCCAGATGTCGGGCTGTTCAAGCTGCAAGGTGCGCGCCACCAGCCCGCCCATGGAATGGGCAAGCAGGCGCACCGGCTGCTGGCTGGCATGGCGTGCGTTCAGTGCCGCCTCCACCGCGGCGCCCAGTCGTCGCGCTTCGTCTTCGATGGGGCGGCGCCAATCGTAGGCAAAGGGAATCACTTCGTGGGTGTCAGCCAGGCGCTCGATCAGGTCGTCATAGACGCTGCCAACGGGACCATCGGGTTGCACCCGCGCGGCGCTGGCCGGGTCCCAGGCCAGGCGCTTGAGACCGTTGATGAAACGCAGGCCGACCCAGATGCGCTGGTTGTCCAGCTTCAGGTTGGAGCCCATGATGCCCGGCAGCACGAACACCGCGGGGCGGCTGGCGGCCACGGCTGCGTCGCGACCACGGGAGCGGGCCACCGCGCGTGCGGCACGGCTGCCACTGGCGTCTTCGCCCGCCCAGGAGAGCGGACCAATGACGCTGAAATCAGCCGGCGCAGGCTCGCACAGCCCTGCCATCACGGCGGCGACCGTGCGATCGTTGGCGAAATAGTTGAAGTGCGAAACCTTGCCGCCCCGGTCGAGCAGAAAACTGGCACTGGCGCCTGCGGCCGTGTTGGCGCGCGGCGCGCCGCCGTACATGGAGCGGGTTTGCACCACCAGGTCGTTGTCGGTCCAGAAAAAGGCGTCGGCCATCAGGGTCTTCACCCAGGCGCCGATCGAGTCACCCTCGATGTCGCCGGCCAATACCCGCAGGTCGCCGGGAATGGGGTCACAGCCGCTGTTGAGCCACTGCACCAGAGCGCTGTCAGGCAGCATGGCTTCCAGGCCGGGCAGCTCGGCGGGGTCGGCGCGGCGCCGCGCCACTTCGTACAGAAAGTCAACCAGCTGCGGTGCCACTGGCACGCTGGCCAGTTCCAGCCCCCATTTCAGCACTGACAGATAGGCGTCCAGGCGCTTCGATGCCAGGAGCGTGCCACGCGCCGGGCAGGCAACCCGCAGCACGCGTTCGACCATCAGTCCCTTGGCCCGGACTTCCTGGTGCAGTTGTTGCAAATCGGCACGATGTTGCGCGTAGCCTGGCGCTGCAAACCAGGCCAAGTCGGCTTCGCCCAGTGTCTTGGTGCCGCACACCCGGGCCAGCACCTCGGCCACCATGCCGCCGCGTGAGTGCGTCAGCAGGTGCAGCCGGGCGCCGGCCGGCATCGCTTGCACAAGGCTTAGCGCATTGGCGATGGGGCTGACTCCCATGGTCGGATGGTCCAGCGCGTACACCCGCTGCCCATACTGAGCAAACAGCGCGCTCACGGCCTGCGGGTGCAACTCCCACAGCTTGCCGAAGGTGCTGACGGTGTCAACGAAGGTGCCGTGGACCAGCACCAGCATGGGCCCGCCGCTGGCTGGCAGGCTGGCACGCAAGAGTCCGCTGTCCTTGAGCGTGGCCGGCAGGCTGGCGGCAGAGAGTTCGTACACGCCTGCCTCAACCTGTCCATCAACCTTGCGGGTAATGGCTGCGCTGGCCAGACTGCTGGCCTTGTCCTTGGCCAAGCCGGTGACGATCGAGAAGCTGTTGAGCAGGGCCTGGCCCATCCAGCCCCGCGTGGCCCCGCGGCTGGCGCCAGCTTCCAGTCCGGGCCAGCCCAGCTGGGCGTTGACCGGCACCTCGCCGTCGTCCGCCATGGTGAGCGCGCTGCGTGTGGCGCCGGCGCTCTGGGCCCGCATCAGGTCGCGAGCGTCTTCAGGATGCAACACCAGGGTCGGGCCATTGGCAATACCCAGCAGCACGACGTCTTCACCTGGACGTGCAGTGGCGCGCACCGCCTGGCCAGGGCCGCGCTGCGCGCCCACCTTGACCGCAATTTTGACCTTGCCGCGAACGGTAGCGCCAGCCGCGCCCGATCGGCTGACCGTGGCGGTTGGCAGCGTCTGCGGCTCAGCAGGCTGGCCGGCAACGATGAAGGTGATGTCTTGCGAATCAGTCACGATGCTGCTCTCCTTGCCTGAGGCGGCGCCCCTGTCGGGCCGACGCCTGCTGCCAGGTTCTTCCTGGTTGATTCCCGCGTGTCGGCATGTGCCTCATGGCCCGCGCCGTAATTTCTGGCTTAAACCGTGAACGGGGTCTGGGCAATAAACTGGCTGGCTTGTCCGAGGGTGAACAGGTTGGGCGATTGGGTAGGCGGCAACCCCGCCCTGATAAGGGCGTGGAACATCGCGTAGTTTCCGGTAAAACTGCCGTTGTTCCAGACCTTGAGCAGCTGCTCGGTGAAGGCGCCATTGTGGTCGCCATCCATCGATGTCTGGTTGTCCTGACAGCCCGAGATGAGCAGCACCGACGGCCGGAAATCCGCGACGAGGGCCGTCAGGCGGCCGCTGACAGCTACTTGGGCGAGGGCGGTGTCGGGGTCGGCCACGGGCTTGCCGGCGGCTTTGGCGACATCGGCCTGCAACTTGTCGTAAAAGGCCTGATGGTCCCTGTACACCCGCATGCCGACCGCGGCAGGCATGAGTTTGGAGCGCAGGTGAGGCAGGGTATCGGGCTGTGGCGGCAACTCTCGCGTGACGGTGCCGCTATGGCAGCTGTCCGACAGCACGAGAATGCGCACGCCAGCAGCGAAGCGGCTGAGTTCGAAATACAACTCGTCGTCTATCAACTGCCCGTCGTACAGACACCAAGTTTCGTCCTGCTTGTCGTCCTCATCACCGTTGACATCGGGCACCTGGCCGCCATGGCCCGAGTAGCTGAGGAAAAACAGATCGCCCGCATGCAGGGATTTCGCGGCGCCACGCAAGGCCGCCAGGGCCTTGGCGCGGGTCGCCTGCGCGGTGAGCAATACGGAGGGTTTCATGCCCTTGGCGCGGGCAATGGCCGCCATGTCATTGGCGTCGAACTCGCAGGCCGCGAGCGGGCCGCTCCAGCCGCTGTAGGCGTCACTGCTGACCGCGTTCAGTCCGATATGCAACGACCATGCCCTGGGCTTGGTGGACTGCATTTTCTTGTTGTCCCTGGCGGCCATGATGTCCCTCCGTCCTGCAGTTATTGAGCCGATGTTCTGCCCGCCCACAAGACCTTGTCAAGCTCAAGCCCAGGCTTGACGGGAACACAGGTGTAAAGAAATGTTTGGGGTGCCTATGCCAGACCCTCCATACAGGCGGTCATTACAGGTGTTTATGCATCAAACAAGCGTTCAGCCCTTTTATTTAGATAACTTCTTGCTATCGAATAAGGAGTAAGTTCCTGGGCGGTGGCTTGGAATTTCGGAATGGTCGCGTCCAGGGTTGCCATGCGCCTGTCCTTGACTGGCGCATCAAGGCATCAACGCAAACCGCCGCCCGCCGCTTCTTCGGCGCGCTGGATCAGCTCGATTTTGTAGCCATCGGGGTCGGTCACAAAGGCAATCACCGTGCTGCCGCCCTTGACCGGGCCCGCTTCGCGCGTCACATTGCCGCGGGCCGCCCTGATCTTTTCGCAGGCGGCGTAGGCGTCGGGCACGCCCAGCGCGATGTGGCCGTAGGCGGTGCCAAGCTCATAGCTTTCAGTACCCCAGTTGTAGGTCAGCTCGATTTCGGCCTGCGCCGGATTGCCTTCGTAGCCGACAAAGGCCAGGCTGTACTTGTACTCGGGATTTTCCGAGGTTCGCAGCAGCCTCATGCCGAGCACCTGGGTGTAGAAATCGATGGAGCGCTGGAGATTGCCAACGCGCAGCATGGTGTGGAGAAGTCGCATCGTGGTTTTGGCCGGTAGTGTTAAGTGAAGGGTTGATTGTCGCCAATCTCCCGGTCTGAGCGGTGGGGCGCCGGGCATAGTCGCGCTGGCCCTGCGCCCATTTAGCCGAGGCTTCGGCTTTATGCGCTATGGCGTTATGCAGTGTCGGGCCGGGTCGGGCGCGCTGGTGCCAGATCAAACACCAGGCAAGTCGTTGTCGCGTGCGCGTACAGCTTGCCGTCGGGCCCGACCAGGCGGCCTTCCGCCGTCGCCAGTTGCCGGCCGTAATGGATGACCGTGCCGATGGCGCGCAACGGCCCGGTTTCGTGGGAAGCGGCCCGCACGATGTTGAGGCTCAACTCGGCCGTGCTGTAACCGCGTCCGGCCGGCATCATGGTATGCACCGCGCAGCCCAAGGCGGAGTCAAGCAGTGTGGCGTACCAGCCGCCATGCACGCTGCCCAGCGGGTTGTAGTGCTTGAGTTGCGGTGTTCCCTGAAAAACTGTCCTGCCGGGTTCGACCGTGATCAGCGCAAAGTCCAGCGTTTCGGCAATATGCGGATAGGGCAGTTCGCCGGCCTGCATCGCCTGCATGATTTCCATGCCGGTCTTGCCAGCCACCCACTCCGGGTTGGCCAGGCCAGGCTTGCCGCCAGCGGCCAGCAGTTTGACGCGCACCGCCGCGCTTTCTTCCATCCACTCGGTCAGGGTGTCCTTCTTGCGTGTCATGTCTTTGCCTCCATATTTGATTGCAGATGCAATGATTGCAGGTACAATTAAATTATGCACGATAAATCCGCTCCCGCTCAAGACCTGCCTCAGGCTGACTTGAACGCCGCACTGAAAACCCAGGGCTGCACCAATTTCAAGCTGCGCCAGCTGATGCGCGGGGTGGCGCACCACTACGACCGGGAAATGGCGCAGGTCGGTCTCAAGACAACCCAGTATTCGCTGCTCAGCCATGTGCTCAAGCTGGGTCCCCTGCGTCCTGGCGAGTTGGCGCAGGCCATGAAGATGAGCGCCTCCACCCTGACGCGCAACCTCAAGCCGCTTATTGATGCCGGCTGGGTCGAGCTGGCCGCCGGTAGCGATGCGCGCAGCCGCAGCGTACGCATCACGGCGGCAGGCAGCTCCAAACGCGAGCAAGCCCTGCAGCGCTGGAAGGTGGCCCAGGAAGGCCTGAATGAGGTGCTGGGCGCCGGGCGGGTGCTGGCGCTGCACCAGCTGATCAACGAATCGATGGCGCTTTTGTCGCCTGTTGAAGCGCAAGCCGATGATGAATGAAGCCAGAGCTTTTGCCTCGCGCCATGTCGCGCTGTGGCTGGTGCTGCTGGCAGCGGGCGGCACTTTTGCCCTGACCATGGGCATGCGCCAGACCATGGGCTTGTTTTTGAGCCCGCTCAATACGGCGACGGGCCTGGGCATAGGCATAGGCATAGGCAGCATCAGCCTGGCCTTTGCCTTCGGCCAGCTCTGGTGGGGGCTGACCCAGCCTTTTGCCGGCATGGTGGCTGACAGGATTGGTACCGGGCGCGTCATATTCGCCGGCGTCTTGCTGGTCGCCGTGGGGACCTTCATCACCCCTTTCATGACCACCACGGCCGGGCTTGTCCTTGCCATTGGCGTGCTGTCGGCAGGCGGAGCCGGCATGGCGGGGCCCTCCGTGCTGATGGCGGCGACGTCGCGCTTGATCGCGCCTGAAAAGCGCGGCATGGCCACCGGCATCGTCAATGCGGGTGGGTCCTTCGGGCAGTTTTTAATGGCCCCGGTGGCTGGCGCCCTGATTGCCGGGATGGGCTGGGCCTCGGCCCTGCAGATCATGGGCCTGCTGGTGCTGCTGGCCTTGCCAGCGGTATTTGCGCTGCGGGGCAACTCCCTTCAGTCGGCCCCGGCAGGGCAAAAAATCGTGGGGACGCGCGAGGCCGTTGGCGCCGCGCTGCGTGACCGCAACTTTCTGATGCTGGGCGCCGGCTTTCTGGTCTGCGGCTTTCATGTGGCATTTCTGGCTACTCACCTGCCGGGTGTCATTGCTTCCTGCGGCTTGCCCACGCAGGTCGGAGCCTGGGCGCTCGGCATCATCGGGCTGTTCAATATTGTCGGCAGCCTGACCATGGGCTGGGCCGTCGGCCGCTGGCGCATGAAGTCCTTGCTGGCGCTGTTGTATGCCACGCGCGGGCTGGCGGTGCTGGTCTTTCTGCTGGCACCCAAGACCGGCGCGGTAGTGCTGGTGTTTGCTGCCGTGATGGGCGCTACCTTTCTTTCGACCGTGCCGCCCACGGTCGGGCTGGTCGCCAAGATGTTTGGCACGGCCAACATGGCCACGCTGTTTGGCATCGTGATGCTGTCGCACCAGGTGGGTGGCTTCATGGGGGCGTGGCTGGGTGGCAAGGTGTTTGAAATCACCGGTGCCTACGACTGGGTCTGGTAGTTCGATATCGTGCTGGCGGTGGGCGCTGCATTGATCAATCTGCCAATTCGCGAGACCAGGCTGGGTGCTGCCCGAGCTGCCACCTGAATGCGCTTTCAATTCCTGAATCCGAGGACCCTCATCATGAACAAAAACCTGCCGGAGCCCAGCGCTTCATTGCCACGCTATCTGGACGACCTGCAGATCGGCGATCGCTTCACGAGCGCAGAGCATGTGCTGGACGAGGCGCAGATCAAGGCCTTTGCCCTGCAGTTTGATCCCCAGCCCTTCCATCTCGATCATGAGGCCGCCAAGGCCACGCTCTTTGGCGGTTTGGCCGCCAGTGGCTGGCATACGGCGGCACTGACCATGCGTCTGCTGGTGGGGGGAGGCATGCCGCTGGCGGGCGGCATTGTTGGCGCGGGCGGTGAGATTAGCTGGCCCAAGCCGACCCGCCCTGGCGATGTGCTGCATGTCGAAAGCGAAGTGCTCGGTATTACGCCCTCGCGTTCGCGGCCCGACCGGGGCATGGCCCTGGTGCGCAGCGAAACGCGCAACCAGCATGGCGATGTGGTGCAGCTATTGGTCTCCAAACTGGTGGTGCCGCGCAGGGTTGTCAGGCCGGCGGTGTAAATGCCGCGCGCGCGGCCAGCGCCTTCTGGCGGGTGGTACAGCCTTCAAGATGGTCGTTGACCAGACCCATCGCCTGCATGAAGGCATAGAGGGTGGTTGGGCCGACAAATGTCCAGCCGCGCTTTTTCAGGTCTCTGGACAGTGCCACCGATGCCGCCGAGCTGGGCATGGCCTTGACGGTTTCATGGGTGAGGCGTTCAGGCCGGGCGTTGGCAGCTGGCTCCTGGCGCCATACAAATGCTCCTAGCGAGCCGAATTCCCGGCGCAGTTCGAGTACGCGCTGTGAGTTGTTGATGGTCGATGCAATCTTGCCCGCATGCCGAACGATGCTTGCGTCGCCAAGCAACCGCTTGACATCGCCCTGGTCAAATTGCGCGACGCGCTCCGCGTCAAAGTTGGCGAAAGCGCGCCGAAAGCTTTCCCGCTTGTTCAGGATCGTCAGCCAGCTCAAGCCTGCCTGAAATCCTTCGAGGCAGATCTTCTCGAAGAGCTTGCGTTCGTCATCGACCGGAAAACCCCATTCGGTGTCGTGGTAGTGGCGGTAAAGCGGCGTGGCCTGGCACCAAGCACAGCGGGCGCTGGCCGAATCATCCGTGAACAGACCGGCAGCGGGCGGGGGCGTAGTGGTGGCAGGCATGGGAAATTCTAGCCTTGCCGCGAATACGGTGATCCGCGGCAAGGTGCTCAATATCCCAAGAAAGCGGGCGCCTATTTTTCCGCGCCGCTGGCCCGCGCCACGTAGTACGCAAGGGCCGCAATTTCAGCCTCGGACAGGCTGGCCTTGAAAGAGGGCATGGCGCCCAGGCCATCGCGCAGTGCCTTGCTCACCCGGTTGGCGTCGGGCTTGAGCTCATCCAGAATCGGGCCCACGGCACCTTCCGCGCCAGCATCCTTGAGTGTGTGGCAAATGGCGCAGGCGGGCGTGGCGGTGGTGAACAGCTTCTTGCCCAAGGCCATCTTGGCCGCATCCTCGGCCGCGACCGCGGGAAGACTGGCCAAGCCAGCGGCCAGGAGCAGCCATGACGGCAGCGCACGAAGCCGGCGTGTCAGAGAATGGTGAATCATGAGTGGTCGTACCTGATAGATGAATGACTGGCGGAGGCGTCTGGCTTGCGTACGCCTCAGGCCACGGCGACCTTGACTGCATGGTCGGCCCAGCTGGTGTTGTTGTAGCCGCTCTGGTTTTCACCCCGGTTTTCGGGCTGCACGTTGCCCGCCGTATCGGTGGCGCGGCTAGCGAGCGTGTGGCTGCCAGCGGGCAGGCGTGCCTGCAGCACAAACTGGCGCCAGGCGTATTTGCCCAGATCAGGGCCGACCAGCCGAGCGGCCTGCCAGGTCTTGCCGCCGTCAAGGGACACTTCCACGCCTTTGATGCCATGCATGCCGCCAAAGGCCACGCCGTTGATTTGTGCCAGACCGGCCTTGAGCGTGCCGCTGTCGGGGTGGGGGGAGTTGATCCATGACTTGACGGTCATCTCCTGCACCGACGGCTGGCTTGGGTCGCCCTTGCCGCCCGGCGGCGTGATGCGGTAGCCGTGCGACATGATCTTGGCGTCGCTTTCCCTGGCCGTGAAGGCCAGCTGCTTGATGTACTTGATGTTGTTCACACCGGTGTAGCCGGGCACGATCAGGCGCAGCGGGCCGCCGTGGGCCAGCGAAATCGGCGCGCCGTTCATCTCCCAGGCCAGCAAGGCATCGGCCATGGCAGCGGCGGGCACGGAGCGCTCAACGATGATGCTTTTCGGGTCAATGCCATCGGGCAGCTTCTCGCCGCCGGTGCCGGTCATGTAACCCATGCCGGCATTGACGCCGCCCAGCGCTTCGGCCACGGCGCGCACCGGCACGCCGCTCCAGACGACGCAGCCCGCTGCGCCCACTGTCCAGGGCGTGCCGCTCGGTTTGCTGGGGAAATAGCCGCGACCATTGCCCGAGCATTGCAGCACCATGGCCACGGTTTCCAGACCCATGGACTTGAGCTCGCGCACGGTCAGCCTGCGCGGGTTTTTCACGCCGTCCACCGTGATTTCCCAGGCATCGCGGTCTGCCACGATGGACGCATCAGGGGTGGGGAGGTTGTTGCGCAGGTAAAGCTGCTCGGCCGGGGTGATGACGCTGGTGCCGAAGGCGCCGCGTTTTGTTTCAATGGTGGTTGAGCTGTGCACGATGACACTGGCCGGGTCTTTCCAGCTCACAAAATCGGGCAGGGGTTTGGCGGCGGCGATCGGCGCTGTCTGCGCCATGGTGCCCCGTGCCCAGGTGGCCAGCCCGACGGCTGCCAGCGCGCCGGCGCTGCTGGCCAGCAAATGACGACGGGGTAAAGAGGCGGGGCTATCAATCATGCGTGTCTCCATTGAGGTGGTTTGAAATGAACTTGGGGAAATGAAAGCGTTGAAATATTGATGGGCCTGTGACTGCCTGCGGGGCTATTTCGCAGTCTTGCCAAAGCTCAACTGTGCCACAGCAAGCGCCTTCTTCTTCTGTGCCACCAGCACCAGCGGCTTGCCGCCCGGAGAGGTTAGCACCTGCCAGTACATGTTGCCCCACCAGCCGCTGTCCTCTTCAAGCATCACCGGCTCATCGAAGGCAAAGACGGTCACCATGCCGCCTTTTTCAAAAAAGGTGGTCAGGTGGTAGGCCAGGCGGCCTTCAATGTCACACGGCCGCATCAGTTGCGGGTAGCCCGGAACGGCCTGCTTTTGCCCCAGCCCCAGATGCTCCAGGATCTTGCGGTCTTCCATGAAATTGCCACGCAGCGTGCGCTCGTAATATTCATGTTCAATCGCGTCACGCACCAGGCGCGGCGGGCGCATCGCAAACACGGTGCCGACGCCGGTCCCGGTGAGCAGCAAGGCCGCCAGTCCGCGCTGGAAGCCCCGGCGTGAGAGCAGTGGTGTATTTCTGAAGAGGTGGGCAGGAGGCTGACCGGGGTCAAACGCCAGCGCCAGTTCGGCCCTTGCGCGCAGGTCAAAAGCGCTGTCCTGAAATTCGGGGAAATCCTTCATGTCAGACTTTCCGCAAGGCGGTTACGGTTACGGTGGCGATTGGTGCTGGCGCGTCCTGCCGTGCTACCGGCGGGCTCATGGCTCCCTTGATGGCTTGCCGGGCGCGTGCCAGCCGCGACAGCACCGTGCCGGGCGCAATGTCGAGCGCTTCGGCCATCTGCGCGGTCGGCATGTCATCGAAGTAAAACAGCACCAGCACCTCGCGATGAATCGGCGCAATCCGGCTCAGTGCCTTCACCACGTCCAGCTGGTCGTCCAGCCCCGCATCTGGCGCGGCCGGCTCCGGCGCGTGGTCAGCGTTGCTGTCGAAAGACTGTGTGCCCGGCACAAGATGCCGCAGCGCATGACGCCGCATGATCCTGAACAGCCAGGCGCGGGCCAACTTGGCGTCTCGCAACTGACTGCGGTACTTCCACGCGCTGGTGAAGCAGTCCTGCACCACGTCTTCGGCCAGCGAACGGGAACCCGTGAGGCCCCACGCGCTGCGCAGCAAAAAGCGGTAGTGTTCGCGCACCCATTGGTTGTAGCGGGACTCGGCCGTCTGGATCATATGTATAAGAGCGCTAGGTGGCGGCTTTTATTCCATCGGACCGTATTAATTGTTCTTGGTGTTTACCCTTGTACCCGGACTTCTCGGCTGGTTCGAAGGGTGGCGATGCCAGCGACTCGGCCGCGCTGCTCATGCTGCAGGTTTTTTCCGTGAAGCGAAGCAGGGCTGGCGTGGGCTGCTTGTCATGGTGAACCACCAGGTAACACTGCCGGCTCATGGCGGGAAGGGTGGTGGAAAGGCGCCGCAAACGTCCGGTGGCAATCATGTCGCTAACCGCCCAGTGGGACAGGCAGGCCACGCCAATGCCCTCGGCAGCTGCGTGCTTGATGGCTTCGGTGCTTCCCAGTTCAATGCTGCGCCGATAGGAGCGCAGGTGCGGCGTCAGCAGTTGGTCGGTCGCGGCGCGGGTGCCTGACCCTGCCTCGCGCAGCAGCCACACCATCTCACGCAGCGCTTTGAGCGTTACCCGGTCCGATGCACTGTCCGATGGGCCGTGCGGCCGAGCGACCAGCACCAGTTCGTCGCGCAGCCAGGGGGTCACCGCAAGGCTGGCTTGATGGCATGGGCCTTCAATCAGGCCGATATCAAGCTCGAATGCAGCTACCGCGTTGCAGATGGCTTCCGTGTTGCCGATCGTGACGCTTGAGCGCCAGGCCGACCCCGCATCGCTGGGGCGTTCCCCCAGAAACTGTCCGAGCAGCCTGGGCAACACGTAATTGCCAATGGTGGTGCTGGCGCCAATGCGCAGCGACTGGGCCTGGGCGATGCCGTCCCGCGACATCTGCTCGATACCGGCCGCACCGTCGAGCAGGGCGAGCGCGCGAGGCAGCAGGGCGCGGCCATTGTCGTTCAGCAGCAGCCGCTTGCCGGCCCGGTCAAACAGGCGCAGCGACAGCAGTCGCTCCAGCTCGTTGACTGCCGCACTGGTGGCTGACTGCGACAGGGCGATTTGAGCGCTGGCGGCCATGGTGCTGCCGCTGCGCGCCACCGCGACAAAAATCTGCAGCTGGCGCAGCGTCAGGCGAAGCACATCCATTGGCGAGTTTCCTCTCGGTTATTTTTATAGCTATAAAACAGGTTCATGTTACTTTAATAAGCTGTTAGACGGGTCGTTAAGTTAACCCTACATTTGACCCTGTCCACATCAATACCGAGAAAACCATCATGAACCGCACTGCATCGGTCGCTGCGCCGGCAATCCTCGCGACGCGAGATTTATCCCCAAACGGCATGGCGCACCTGCTTCCAGGCCTGGCCATCAGCGCCGCCCTGGCGGGGGCAGCCATGGCTTTGGGGCGCATTGACTGGCTGCAAAACCATGGCTTCAGCGCCCTGACCCTGGCCATCGTTTTGGGCATGCTGCTGGGTAACACCGTTTACCCGCGCGTCGCGGTCTTCTGCGGCACAGGCGTCGGGATCTCCAAGCAAAATCTGCTGCGCCTGGGTGTGGTCCTCTACGGCTTGCGCCTGACGGTGCAGGACATCGGCCATGTCGGGCTTGCCGGTGTTGCCACCGACACCCTGGTGCTGTGTTCCACTTTTGCACTGGCCTGTCTGGTCGGCATCAAGTGGTTGGGCATGGACCGCAAGACCGTCATGCTGATTGGCGCAGGCAGTTCGATTTGCGGCGCCGCCGCCGTGATGGCCACCGAACCCGTGGTGCGGGCAAGGGCTGAACAGGTGACTGTCGCCGTCGCTACCGTCGTGGTGTTCGGAACGCTGTCCATCTTTTTATATCCCGTGTTGTTCGAGTTGAACCAGCACTGGCAATTCATTCCAGGCGGTGCGGAAGGATTTGGCATTTATGCGGGCTCCACCATCCACGAAGTGGCGCAGGTGGTGGCCGCTGCGCGTTCCGTGGGCACGCATGCGGCAGATACCGCCGTCATTGCCAAGATGGTTCGCGTGATGATGCTGGCTCCCTTCCTCATCATGCTGTCGGCCTGGCTGGCCCGGGACGAGGCTAAAACCGACACCGCCGTCACACGCACCAAAGCCAAACTGGCCGTGCCCTGGTTTGCGTTTGCCTTTGTCTGCGTGGTCTTGTTTAACTCGCTCCAGCTGCTGCCGGCGCCGGTGGTGTCCACTGTCACCGAGATCGATACCGTGCTGCTGGCCATGGCGATGGCCGCGCTCGGTCTTTCCACGCACGTTTCGTCGATTCGCAAGGCCGGCATCAAACCGCTGCTGCTGGCTCTCACGCTTTTCGTCTGGCTGGTCGTCGGCGGTGCGCTGATCAACCACTTCATGTTCCGACTGCTGGCATAAGGCTGTTCAAGGAAAAAGTGAAGAGGGGTGGAATAAACCGTGATGCGGCTCCGTCTACCTGAGTGACAGGCGCATTTCGTGGCCTGTATGGCGGGGTCAGCCCTGGCGTCATGGTCAGGTTGCCTGCCACCGGGGTCGACCGGGCTGCTGCCAACCGCTTCCATTCACTGCTTTTCAAACCGGAGAACACCATGAAGATTTCCCAATTTATCGCCACGCTGGCCATCAGTGCGGCTTCCATGACCCTATCCGTTTCTGCGATGGCCGATGCTCCAGCCAAGGTCAGCAATGGCGCGCTGGTGGCTGCCAACGGCATGACGCTCTATACCTTTGCCAACGACAAGGCGGGCAGCGGAAAAAGCGCCTGCAATGGCCCTTGCGCCGCCCTGTGGCCGCCGATGACAGCGAGCGCTGCTGACCAGCCTTCCGGCGACTACAGCATCGTGACGCGCGATGACGGTGCGCGCCAGTTCGCTTACAAGGGCAAGCCGCTGTATTTCTACAAGGCCGACCAGAAGGCTGGCGACCGCACCGGCGACAACTTCAAGGACGTGTGGCACATTGTGAAGGAATGAACCCCGCGCCCTGGCGCCAGCCCTCAACTCCTGCCGCGTGCAAAACGATCACGACCACACAAACAGCAGCGATCAGCTGCTGAGCTGGGTGCCGCGCCTGCGCCGTTACGCGCGGGCGCTGGCCGGCAACCGGGATGACGCGGATGACCTGGTGCAGGACACGCTGGAGCGCGCCTGCGCCAAGTCCAGCCTGTGGCGCGGCGTGGCCGACATGCGGGCCTGGCTGTTCGGCATCATGCACAACCTGCATGTCGATGGCGTTCGCCGGCCAAGGCTGCATACCGTGGTGCTGGACGATGCCACGCCCGAGGTCCCGGTGGCGCCGACGCAGGACGACCGGCTCGCGGTACTGGACCTGCAGGCGGCGCTTGAGCGGCTTCCGGTCGAGCAAAGGGAGATCGTGCTGCTGGTGGCGCTGGAGGACATGAGCTATGCCGAAGTTGCTGCCACGCTGGGAATTCCTATTGGCTCCGTCATGTCGCGCCTGTCGCGCGGCCGTGAGCGGCTGCGCTCGCTGATGGAGGGCCGGCATGAATCCCCACGGCTTAAAGTTGTCAAGTGAACCGGCAATCGAGCAGATCCGTATGAATCCCGTCCTTCCCCCGCATCCCCCTTCGCCTCCGTCGCCGCCGGTGACCGAGGCCGAACTGCATGCCCTTGTTGACAGGCAACTCACGCCCGAGCGCCAGCGCGAGATAGAGGCCTATCTGGCGGGGCGACCCGATGAGGCCCAACGCGTTGAGAGCTACCGCGCGCAAAACCGGGAATTGCGCGGCTTGTTCAACCCCGTGCAGGATGAGCCCCTGCCGCAACGCCTGCGGCGCGCGGCGACCCCGCGAACACCGTGGTATCTGCAGCGGCTGGCGGCCGGTATTGCCATCGCCGTCGTCAGCGGGGCTGCGGGCTGGGGTCTGCGCGCCGGTGTCGGCACGGAGCCCGGCTCTGCCTTGATGGCGCAGCGCGCGCCGGTGGCCGCCAGCATGGCATCGGCCACGGACTTCGCGCAGCGCGCGGCCGTGGCGCATGCGGTGTACAGCCCCGACGTGCGGCGCGCCGTTGAAGTCGGCGCTGACCACGAAGACCAGCTGGTGGCCTGGCTGTCCAAACGCATGGGCGCTCCCATGAAGCCGCCCCATCTGCAGACCCTGGGCTATGCGCTCGACGGTGGCCGGCTGCTACCCGGCGACCAGGGGCCGGTGGCGCAGTTCATGTACCACGACAGTACAGGCGCCAAGCTGACGCTCTACGTCTCCAACGAGGTGGGCAAGGCCGACCCTGGCCTGCCGGGCGGCAAAAACGGGGAGACGGCCTTCAGGTTCGCCAGGCAAGGGCATGTCAATGTCTTTTACTGGGTTAACGGACCTTTTGGCTACGCCATCTCGGCCGATGCCGACAAGGCCGAGCTAGCCCGCGTGTCTGGCGAGGTCTACCGGCAACTCGGCGACGCGCGCTGAACGCCTGGCAGCCCGTCGCTCACCGCCCACTTTCCGGCGTGAAGCCGAGGGCCACACCTGCCGCAGGGAATGAAACCCGGTCGCGGCGTCTCTTGTATCTGTACGACAAACCGCATTAATGCAAAGGCTTACCCATGAATGAAGAACTGAATGGCGCGCGTCGCGATTTCCTGAAGGTCGCCGCCGCGCTGCCTGCCGTCGCCGTGGCACCGTGGGCAATGGCCCAGGGCCCCGTTGTGGCAGCCGGCCCCGCCAGTACGCCAGACATCGCCCCGGTGGACCGGGTTTTCATCACCAACGAAGACTCGAACACCATCAGCGTGATCAATCCGATGAGCAACGTGGTCGATACCACGATCAACCTTACCAGTTTCGACGAAGACGCCCGCCCGCCATTTCGTTTTGTGACGGGCGGCGTCATGCCCACGCATGCCGCGATGATTCACAAGCCGCTCTACCACGGCTGCATCGATGCGCATGGCGCCGTCCCCAATCCTGATGGCACGCTGCTGGCCACATCGGGCCGCGGCAGCAGCAATATTTACCTGATTGATGCGGTTAACCGCAGGGTGCTGGGCAACGCAGCCAATCCCCAGGCGGGCGCGACCACGAATCCGGAGCGGCTGTCCAGCGGCATTTTGCTGGGTCGCGAGCCGCACGAGCCGACGTTCACGCGCAATGGCAAGGAGCTCTGGGTCACCCTGCGCGGCGAAGACCGTATTGCCATCCTCGACGTAGGGCAGGCGCTCAAGCAGGTCGGCGGCGCGCCCTTGAACGCCGTGCGCGCCTACGTGCCGACGCTCAATGGACCCGCTCAGGTGTGGTTTTCAAAAGACGGCAAGCTGGCCTTTGTCATCAGTCAGAAAGTGGCCCAACTCGAAGTTCTGGAGGTCAACCCCGATGCCAACGGACATTCGCGGCCCAGGCGCTTGCGTCTGGTCGATCTCGGCGCGCAGGACAAGCCCGCCTTTACACCGTTTCAGAAGCTCTCTCCCGATGGCTCGCAGATGTGGTTGTCGCACAAGCTCGCCGATGCGGTGTCAGTGGTCTCCGTGAAAGACCCCGGCACCGTGTTGGCAAGCATTGCCCTGGGCGAGATGGCCAGACCCAACCACCTCGAGTTTGTCGACAATCCGCGTGGCCAGGTGACTTACATGAGCCTGGCGCGGGTGGACGATGGCGGACCCAATGGCGCGGCGTCCAGCCGCCTTGCCATCATCGACCGCTCGGTACCGCTGGCGCAGCAAAAAGTGGTGGGCATGGTTTACACCGGCGGCCGCGAGGCGCACGGCCTTTGGACCAATCCAGCCAACAACCTGCTGTATGTGGCGCATGAACAGGACGAACTGCCGGGCACCCCCAATGCGGGCCAGGTCGTGTGCTCCGCATTCGATGTGTCGACGCCGCTGCAGCCCAAACTCATCACCCAGATTCCGCTGGGCTCGCTCAAGCTGCCATCCGGTGAGTTGCGCAACAAGAAAAGCATCAACCTGGTCTACGTGCGACCTGGCACCAAGGGGCAAACCGCGTGACAGACCGCCATGCGCATCATGCCGCTGCCGCAGGCAACAGCAATGCGCTTGAAAAAAGTGCCTTCGAGTCCGGGATGGATGCCGGCATGGCCCGGATGATGCGGGACATGCATGGCCCGGTTTACACGGGCCAGCCCGACCTGGATTTTCTGGCGATGATGATTCCGCACCACGAAGGCGCGGTCGACATGGCGCGCCTCGTGTTGATTCACGGGCGTGACCCGATGGTGCGGCAACTCGCCGAAGACATCATCGCCAGCCAGACGGTTGAGATCGCGGCCATGCGCGGCAGGATGGCCGTGCTGCGCGCCGGACCCAACCCCGAGCCGGGCGGTTATCCGGCGCTGGGTTCGGTACGGGGTGGCCGCTGAAGCGCTGAGAAGCCGCGCACCCGAGAGTTCGACCGCTTCCTGTGAGCCGCCAGCGACAGGCTGGTATCCGCGCTACACCGGCACCGTGTAGTTCAGGGTCATGCGGCCGCCATCGACCACCACGATCTCGCCGGTGATGTAGCTCGCCGCGTCACTGGCCAGATAGGCCACCGCGTCGGCAATTTCCGACGGCTCCCCAAGGCGTTCTATCGGTGTGCGGCTCATGATTCTGGCCCTGGCTTCCTCGCTGGTCAGAACCGCCCTGGTGGCCAGCTTGGTGGCAATGGTGCCCGGCGCCACGGCGTTGACGCGCACGCCCTTGTCGGCCAGCGCAAGGGCCATCACACGGGTCAGCTGGTTGATGCCGCCCTTGCTCACGTTGTAGCTGGAGATGGTGGGAATCGTCAGCACCGCGTTGACCGAACTCATGTTGACGATGTTGCCCTGGGCGCCGCCGGTGACCAGACAGACGCGACCGGCGAGGCCAAAGCAGATGGCGGGACATTTTTTGGATAGAATCGGGTTCATGCCCATATCGTACCGTCATAGTATGCTATTAATTTAATAGCGTTTTCCATCACGTCTCCGGCCAGGCTGCCGGGCTTGTACAAGGCCGAGCCGATGCCAAAGCCGCTGGCACCGGCGGCAAGATAGGGCTTCATGTTCTGGGGCGTGATGCCGCCCACGGGAAACATCAGGCTATCGGCGGGTAGCACGGCGCGCAGCGCCTTGACGACGGCCGGCGTGATCATTTCGGCGGGAAACAGCTTGAGCCCGGTGGCGCCCGCTTCGAGCGCCGCGAAAGCTTCGCTGGCCGTCATCACGCCGGGCAGGCAGACCAGCCCCAGACGTACGGCCTCATGCACCACGGCGGGGTTGAAGTTCGGCGAAACGATCAACTGGCCGCCGGCGGCATTTACCTCGCGAACGTCTTGTGGCGTCAGCACGGTTCCCGCGCCAATCAGTGCCTGCGGGAAGGCATCGGCCATGATGGCGATGCTCTCCAGCGGCTGCGGCGAATTCAGCGGGATTTCAATCAGGCTCCATCCGGTCGAGTGAACGGCTTGGCCGATGGCCAGCGCCTCGGCGGGCTGCAGACCGCGAAGAATCGCGACCATGGGAATGGTCTTGAGAGCCTGGCCGAGTTTTTCGTGGGCGTTCATGGTTATTGAGCTGTTTGACTGGCGTCTGGCAGGTTTTCAGGCTTGGGCAAGGGTGTCGGCAATGGCGCGCAAGCCTCGCCAGGTGGCATCCGCGCCCACACGCCTGACAGAGACGCCGAGCTGGTCCAGCGCTTGCTGATAGCGGGCCGTCAATTCCTCGGCGCCCATCAGTACCACCGCATCGCCGGGTTTCAGGCTTTGGGCTTTCAGTTCCTCGCCGATGACCAGACCCGAAAGGTAGCTGGGCAGTGCTTCGGCGGCCATTCGTCTGAACAATGACAGGGTTCGTGCGCTGAAAGCCGTGTTCAGCAGGCCATGGCCGCGCAGGGCGTGGCCCAGGCCTTGCGAAAAAGCGCTGGCATCATGCCCTGTGTCGCCCCTGGCGAGCGTGCGCGCCAGGATGGAATGCTGGCGCAGCCATGCATAAAACTCGCCGGTCATCCAGCTTGAAAAATCCACAACCCGACCTTGCGTGACCGTTACCCATTTGCTGTGCGTGCCTGGCAATACCAGCCGCGCGTCAGTCAGTCCGAGCAGCTTGAGGGCACCGAAGACCTGCGTTTCCTCGCCGCGCATGACATCGGGGACGCCGTCCCTTTCGATGCTCAAGCCCGGAACGATGGCGATGCGGCCCGGCTCAAGCCATAGCAGTTGTCCCGCAATGTCGTCGAACCCGGCCGGACAGGCGCAGTAGGGGGCCTCACGCCAGCCCTGCTGGCTGCCCGCCATGCCGGAAATCAGACAGAGGACGCCGGCCTGCATCCAGTCGCCAAAGCAGCTTTCAAAGACATGGGCGAATCCACCCTGGGGAACGGTCAGGATGCCGCGAGCGAAGGAACGCTCTTCAAGCACCGGGCCAGCAGGCTCGATCAGCGCGCCGCGCAGCGACGAGCTGCCCCAGTCAACAGCCAGCAGGCGGGTCACGACCGGACCTTCAATGGTTGTCGCGCGGCACAAAAGAGCCGCGTTTTCCCACCAGGAAATCAAGGTCCGCACCTTCGTCGGCCTGCAGCACATGGTCGATGTAGAGCTTCCAGTAGCCCGAGGAAAGCGGTGGCTCGGGCGCTTTCCAGTCAGCGCGGCGACGCGCCAGTTCTTCCTCGCTGACATGCAGATGCAGCAGGCGCCTGGGCACGTCGAGTTCAATGATGTCGCCGTTTTGCACCAGTGCCAGCGGGCCGCCAGCCGCGGCTTCGGGCGCGGTGTGCAGCACCACGGTGCCGTAGGCTGTGCCACTCATTCGGGCATCGCTGATGCGCACCATGTCGGTAATGCCTTTGCGCAATACCTTGGGCGGCAGCGGCATGTTACCCACCTCCGCCATGCCGGGATAGCCTTTGGGGCCGCAGTTTTTCATCACCATGACGCAGTTTTCGTCGATGTCGAGGTCCTCGTCGTCGATGCGCGCGTGAAAGTCTTCAATGGTTTCAAACACCACCGCGCGGCCCTTGTGCACCATCAGTTCGGGCGTTGCCGCGCTGGGCTTGATGACCGCGCCGCGCGGCGACAGGTTGCCGCGCAGCACGGCAATGCCGGCCTTGTCCTTGAAGGGTGTGCTCAGGGGCTTGATGACATCGAGGTTGTAGTTCTGCGCATCGGCGATGTTTTCGCCGATGGTCTGGCCATTGGCGGTGATGGCGTCCAGGTGAAGATGCTGTGCGATTTCCTTCATCACCACCGGCAGGCCGCCGGCGTAGCAGAAGTCTTCCATCAGGTACTTGCCCGAAGGCTGGAGGTTGACGAGGCAGGGCAGTTCGCTGGCGAGACGGTCGAAGTCGTCGATGCTCAGCTTCACGCCAATGCGCCCGGCCATCGCAATCAGGTGAATCACGGCGTTGGTCGAGCCGCCAATCGCGGCCAGCGTCTTGATGGCGTTTTCAAACGCTTCGCGCGTGAGAATCTTTGACAGCGTCAGGTCTTCGTGCACCATGTCAACCGCGCGCCGTCCTGCCATGCGCGCCAGCACGTTGCGCCGGCCATCCACGGCGGGGTAGGCCGCATTGCCGGGCAGACCCAGGCCCAGGGCCTCGACCATGCTGGCCATGGTCGAGGCCGTGCCCATGGTCATGCAGTGGCCATGGCTGCGGTGCATGCAGCTTTCGGCTTCAAAAAAATCCGCCAGTTTGAGCGTGCCGGCGCGCACCTGCTCGCTCATGCTCCACACACCGGTGCCGGAGCCTAGCTCCTGGCCGCGCCATTTGCCACTCAGCATGGGGCCGCCGCTGACGCCCACCGTGGGCAGGTCGACGCTGGCCGCGCCCATGACCAGCGAGGGCGTGGTCTTGTCGCAGCCCATCAGCAGCACCACACCATCGATCGGGTTGCCACGAATGCTTTCCTCGACGTCCATGCTGGCCAGGTTGCGGTAGAGCATGGCGGTCGGGCGCAGCAGGGTCTCGCCAAGCGACATCACCGGAAATTCCAGCGGAAACCCGCCGGCCTCGTAAACGCCGATCTTGACCTGTTCGGCGAGCGTGCGGAAATGCGAGTTGCAGGGTGTCAGTTCGCTAAAGGTGTTGCAGATACCAATGACCGGGCGACCATCGAACTGGTCATGGGGAACGCCCTTGCCCTTGACCCAGCTCCGGTAGGCAAACCCATCGCGATCCTGGCGGCCAAACCACTGCTGGCTGCGCAGTCCGCCGGCTCGTCCTGGCGGGGAGGCATCCGCCTTCGGTCGCGCTGATGCGTCCGCAGTGGGGGTCTGTTTTTCGGGTTCTGCTTTGGGTTTTGAATTCATGGCTTTAGGTGTGGTGGAAGGGAAATCGCGCTTGCAGAATTTTTTCAATCATATTATGGTAGGACAATAATGCTTGATCACAGGCAGTTCAGCAAGCCTTTTGATGTGAGGAAAATCCCTTGTTAAAACCCGAAATGCCTGAAATTTTGGTGGTTTCAAAGCTGCCGGCATTCCTGATGCAGCCCTTGCAGCTGGCTTACACCGTGCATGACTGCATTCATGAAACCGATGCCGCGGCGTTTGCGCAGGCCGCACCGCGAATCCGTGCGATAGCCGGTGGTGGCGAGTCAAGGGTTCCCCGCGCCCTGATGGAGCAGCTACCCGCGCTGGAGATGATCTCGATCATGGGTGTGGGCTATGACGGGGTCGATGTCGCCGCAGCGCTTGAGCGCAAGGTGCCGGTGACGCACACGCCCGGCGTGCTAAATGAAGATGTGGCCGACCTGGCCATCGGTTTGATGTTGTCGGTGGCGCGCCGCATTCCGCAGGCGGATCAGCATGTGCGCACGGGCCAGTGGCCCGATGGGCCGATGCCGCTGGCGCGCAAGGTGTCTGGCGCGCGGCTGGGCATCGTCGGGCTGGGGCGCATCGGGCAGGCGATTGCCAATCGTGCGCAGGCATTCGGCATGTCGATTGCGTACACCGCGCGCCATCAGAACCCGGATATGGCCTACCGCTATTACGCAAGCGCGCAAGCGCTGGCCGCCGAGGTGGATTTCCTGGTGTTGATCACGCCTGGTGGCGCGGGGACCCGCAAGCTGGTCAATACCGAAGTGCTCAAGGCGCTGGGGCCTGACGGGTACCTGATCAACGTGGCCCGCGGTTCGGTCGTTGATGAGTCTGCGCTGATTGAAGCGCTGCAAAACGGCTGGATTGCTGGCGCAGGTCTGGATGTATTCGAGAGCGAGCCTAATGTGCCCGAAGCGCTGCGCCATATGGACAACGTGGTGTTGACGCCGCATATGGCCAGCGCCACCTGGCAAACGAGGCAGGCCATGGCCGATCTGGCGGCGGCCAATCTGGGGGCCCATTTTGCAGACCAAGCACTTTTGAGCCCGGTTCCGGAGTGTCAGTAAGTGACGCGGCCGCTACGCCAGTTCCCCGGGTTTTCCTTAGGTTTTGGTATTTTTAATCATCATATGATATTAATCAAAATACTTACTCCCAATGATTAAGAACGTTCACGGAAACACGGTAGATCTGCTCGGTGAGGCTATCGTGTCGGGTCGCTACGCTGTCGGTGGGTCCATCCCTTCCGAGGCCGTGCTGTGCGAAGAACTGGGCGTCAGCCGCACGGTGATACGTGAATCCGTCAAGTCACTGGTGGCCAAGGGCTTGATCATCACCGGCCCCAAGGTGGGGACAAGGGTGTTGTCGGAAGATCAGTGGAACTGGTTTGACCCCGATGTGATTGCCTGGCAAGCCAAGGCCGGGTTTACGCCCGAGTTCATTCGTGACCTGCAGGATTTGCGCCTGGTGGTTGAGCCGGCTGCCGTCAGGTTGGCTGCAACCCGGGCCACCGACGAAGACATTGCTGCCATCGAGGCCGCCTATGCCGGCATGAAGCACGCGGTCGAGGAGGGTGGCGACTACATCAGCTTTGATCTTCGTTTTCACCAGGGTCTGTTGCGCGCCGCACAAAACCGCATGCTGGCGCAGATGAGCAAGGTGCTTAATGCGCTGCTGCGCACCAGTTTCGAGATTTCCACCGCCAGGAAAGATGGGCCCAAGACGTCTTTGCCCCTGCATAGAGCCGTGCTTGACGCGGTAATTGCGCGCAACCCTGCGCTGGCCGAAAAAGCCATTTTGAAGCTGATCAATGGCGCGCACCAGGATATCGAGCAGGTGCTCGGGTCGCGTCGCCGCCTGCCCCGCTTGAGCCGGCCAGCGCAGCCGCTGAAAGCCGCCTGAGTTTTTCGTCAGTCCTTTCATAACCAACCAGTACAGGAGACAAGGCAAAATGAGACTCAAGACAATTCTTGCAACGGCGATGGTCGCGACCGGCCTGATTTCGGCCGGCAATGCGCTCGCTCAGGAGAAGCTCACCGTCTGGTGGGTGAAGGGCTTTTACAAAGCCGAGGATGACGCGCTTTTTGACGTGATCAAAAAGTTCGAAGCGAAGACCAAGGTCAAGGTTGAGCTGTCGCAGTATCCGGTGCAGGACACGATTCCCAAAACCGTGGCGGCGCTGGACTCTAAAAATCCGCCCGATGTGGCCTATTCCGACGTATACGATTTTCAAGTCACCGCTAAATGGGCTTTTGACGGCAAGCTCGAAGACCTGAGCGATGTGTTGCTGCCCCTGAAGGCCAATTTCACGCCCAACACGCTTGAGACCACTTATCTGTACAACGATGTTGCCAAGAAGCGCGCCTATTACGCGTTTCCAATGAAGCAGCAGACCATGCACATCGAGTACTGGAAGGACATGCTTGCCGAGGCGGGTCTGAAGCAGTCGGATATTCCTACAAAGTGGGCCGACTACTGGTCCTTCTGGTGTGACAAGGCACAGCCTGCGCACCGCAAGGCCACCGGCAAGCGAACCTTCGGTATCGGCCAGCCCATGGGTGTGGATTCAACCGATTCGTTCTACTCCTTCCTGACTTTTGCCGATGCGTACAACGTCAAGATGGTGGACAACAACGGCAAATTGACGGTGGATGATCCGAAAACCCGCGCCGGTCTGATTTCCGCGATGCGGGATTACACCAAGGTCTACGCGGAGGGCTGCACGCCACCGTCATCGACCAGCTGGAAGGACCCGGACAACAACGTGGCGTTTCATAACCGTACCACGATGATGACGCATAACGCCACGATTTCGATCGCCGCCAAGTGGCTGGATGACGCCAATAATCCAGCCCTCAGCGCCGAAGACCGCGCCAAGGGCAAGAAGGCCTATTACGAAGACATTGTGACGGCGGGTTTTCCAAACAAGCCGGATGGCAGCAAGATGGTCTACCGCACAGCGGTCAAGACCGGCGTGGTGTTCACGGACTCCAAGAACAAGGCGCGCGCCAAGGAGTTCGTGCAGTTCTTCATGAACGAAATAAACCTGACGCCCTATGTCGAAGGCTCTTTGGGCCGCTGGTTCCCGGTAACCAAGGTTGGCCAGGCCAGTGATTTCTGGAATGCCGACGTGCACCGCAAAGCCGTGCATGCCCAATATGCGGCCGGCACGGTGCCATTTGAATTCACCAAGAACTACAAGTTCACCGTGGTGAACAACGAGAACGTCTGGGCAAAGGCGATGAACCGCGTGATCAACGAGAAAGTACCCGTTGACAAGGCAGTTGACGAAATGATCGCTCGTATCAAGACGATTGCCGGCAGCAGCGACTAAACCGTCGCCAGTCGCTCAAGCCACCCCGGCAGCCGGGGTGGCTTGTCTTCCTCTGGTAGCTTTTTGCATTGCACGACTTTATGAGCACAACGACCATTCCCGTGTCACAACCCTTGCCTCGCGCCGCCAGGAAAGGCATGAACCCGTGGGAGTTCTGGGGGCTGGTGCTGGTGCTCCCCTACCTGCTGGTGTTTGTGGTTTTCGTGCTCTACCCGGTTGGCTACGGCTTATGGCTGGCGCGCCACCCCGCGAGTTATGTCGCGTTATTTGATGATCCGATATTCTTTCGTACCGTCATCAACACCATTATTTTCCTTGTGGTTGGCATCAACATCAAGATGGCTATTGCGCTGATGTTGTCCGGTTTTTTTGTGCAGAGCCGCAGCTGGATCAAATGGCTTTCGCTGCTGTTTGTGCTGCCCTGGGCCGTGCCTTCCATTCCCACCATCCTGTCGGTGCGCTTCATGCTCAACCCCGAATGGGGTGTCATCAACTCGCTGATCTTCAGGCTGACCGGCATCGATGGCCCAAACTGGCTTAACGACCCCACCCTGGCGCTGACCTTCTCCATGCTCATGCATATCTGGAAGTCCTTGCCGTTCTGGACATTGATTCTGGTCTCTGCCCGCATGTCCATTCCTGCCGAGCAATATGAGGCGGCATCGGTGGACGGTGCCAGCAACTGGCAAAAATTCAGGTTCATCACCTGGCCCTCGATGCGCACCATCTACCTTACATCCACCATCCTGTCGATGATCTGGACGCTGGGCGACTTCAATAGCGTCTACCTGCTCACGGGCGGAGGCCCGGCTGATTTGACGCATGTTCTGGCGACGCTGGGCATCCGTTATTTGCGACTTGACCAGGTTGATCTGGCCATGGCGTCCATCGTGGTGGCGATGCCGCTGGTGCTGCCGCTGGTGTACTTCATGATGAAACGGCTCTCGAAATGAACCCCCACGCTCACATTCGTTCGCTGCCCCCGGAGGGGGCCATCGCCATCCTTGAGGCGGCTCGTCGGAGGTCGAAATGAAGAAGCGCATCACCTTCAAGTCGGTGACCACCGAGGCCAAGCTGCTCCTGATTGGCATCCCGCTGCTCATCTGGACCATGATTCCGATCTATCACATGTTTCTGTTTGCCATCTCGCCTCGCGACTCGGCAACGTCGGGCAAGCTCTGGCCGGATTCGCCGACACTGAAAAACTTCGAGGTGGTGTTCACGCAAAACCACCACTATCTCAATCACTTCTGGCTGCAGATGTGGAATTCATTGTTCATTGCCGTGGCCGTGGGGCTGATCACGCTGTTTGTGGCAACCGCCGCGGCATTTGCGATCAGCCGGCTCAGGGTGCGGGGAGGGCGCACCGTCATGAACCTTGCCCTGTTCACCTACTTCATTCCCGCTGCTTTTCTGGCCGTGCCCATGTATAAGACCATGGGAAACTATGGCTTGCTGGGAAGCCAATGGTCGCTGATCCTGGCGATGGTCACGATTGCCTCGCCGTATTGCATCTGGGTGCTGAAGCAAGCCTCGGACAAGCTGCCTTATGAGCTCGACGAGGCCGCGATGATGGACGGCGCTTCGCCGCTCCAGCTGTTCAGGCTGGTCTACCTGCCGCTGATGGTGCCGTCGCTGGTGGCGGTAGGCACCTATGCCCTGCTGCTGGCATGGAATGAGTACCTGTACGCGTTCTTGCTGCTTTCGAACGACCGGAGCGTGACGCTGGGCGTTGCGCTTGGCAGCTTTCTTTCTGCGGACGACTCTCCCTGGGAGCTGTTGATGGCCACCGGCCTTATTTACGCGCTGCCACCGGCGGCGATTTATTACACCTTCAAGCGTTACATGGTGTCTGGCCTGACCGCCGGCGCGGTGAAAAGCTGATCTGGAATACCTCAATCATGGCAACAGTCTCATTTCGAAATATTGAAAAGTCCTTTGGCAAGTTCAAGATCATTCACGGCATCAGTTTCGACATCTCGGATGGCGAGTTCGTCGTTCTGGTGGGGCCTTCGGGCTGCGGCAAATCGACCCTGCTGCGCATGCTGGCCGGGCTGGAGGAAATCAACAGCGGTGAAATAGCCATCGACGGTGGCGTTGTCAACGACCTCGACTCCAAGGACCGCGATATCGCAATGGTATTCCAGAGCTACGCGCTTTACCCGCACATGACGGTTGGTGAAAACATGGCCTTCAGCATGAAGCTGCGCAAGGCCGACATTGCACTGATCGAAAAGCGGGTTGCAGATGCCGCTCAGGTCCTGAACCTGGATGCCTTGCTCGACCGTTATCCGCGCGAGTTGTCGGGTGGCCAGCGGCAACGCGTGGCGATGGGCCGGGCGATCGTGCGCGACCCCAAGGTCTTTCTGTTTGATGAACCGCTCTCCAACCTCGACGCCAAGCTGCGCGTGGCGATGCGCGCTGAAATCAAGGCGCTGCACCAGCGACTCAAAACCACCACGGTTTATGTCACGCACGACCAGATCGAGGCGATGACCATGGCCGATCGCATTGTTGTCATGCACGACGGCATCATCGAGCAGATCGGCACGCCGCTGGAACTGTTCGATCGGCCCAGGAACCTCTTTGTGGCTCAATTTATTGGTTCACCTTCGATGAATGTCCTGCAGGGCACGCTCAGGCACGGCGATGGCCAAAGCTGGGTTGAGGCCGAGGGCTTTCGCTGGCCCGCAGGCGCGTTGCCTCTTGCCTCGAACGGCCAGCGGGTTCATTACGGTGTGAGGCCCGGAGACCTCCGTCTGTCTGCTTCGGGTGACGGCATTCCCGCGCGGGTGATCGTGGTCGAACCCACGGGGGCCGAAACCGAGCTGCTGCTGCAGGTTGGCGATAGCCGGGTCATCCTGGTCATGCATGGCCGCACCAATGTGCAACCCGATGACATCGTGACGATTGAAATTGATCCGCTCAAGGCTCATATATTTGACGAAGCGAGCGGCAACCGGCTGGGTTGAAGGATCCTGGCGATGGTGTTCCACGTGGTTGTCATGGGTGTGAGCGGGAGCGGGAAAAGTACCGTGGCGCGGCAGCTGGCGCCGCTGCTTGGCGCAGATTTTCTGGAGGGTGACGACCTGCACTCTGAGCGGAACGTGGCCCGCATGGCGGCGGGCGTTGCCTTGACCGATGCAGACCGGCAGGGGTGGCTGGAGACTCTGGCAACGCGGCTGACCATGGCCCGCACCCGCGGGCGCGGACTGGTGATCTCCTGCTCTGCGCTCAAGCGTTCGTACCGCGACATCCTGCGCAGCGGCGCGCCTGAATTGCTGATCATTCACCTGCGTGGTGACTATCAATTGCTGGCAGCCCGCATGGCGTTCCGTGCCAGGCATTACATGCCCTCTTCACTGCTCGACAGCCAGTTTGCAACTCTGGAGCCGCCTGGCCCGGATGAAAACGCCTTGACACTGGATGTAGAGCAATCCCCCGAACAGATAGTGAGCGCCATTCTTGAACAATTGCGCCATTGAACCGATGAAGGCCCGAGTCTCATGATTACCTCCGCTACTTTCCGGCTTGACGGCCGCCTCGCACTTGTGACCGGATCTTCCGGGGGCATAGGCCTGGCGCTGGCGCGAGGACTTGGCCAGGCCGGTGCCCGCCTGGTTCTCAACGGAAGAAACGCGGACAAACTTGAGCGGGCGGTCGCGACGCTGCAGGGCGAGGGGCTGCAGGTTTCGGGTCATGTGTTTGATGTAACCCGGTCCGCGGACGTGCACAGAGCCGTGCAAGCTATTGAAACCGGGGTGGGGGCGATCGATATCCTGGTCAACAACGCAGGGCTGCAAAAGCGCGCACCCCTGCAGGATTTCCCCGAAGCCGACTGGCACGAACTGATGCAGACCAACGTGGACAGTGTGTTTCTGGTCGGACAGACGGTTGCGAAAAGGATGATCCCGCGTGGGCGGGGCCGCATCATCAACATCTGTTCGGTGCAAAGCGAATTGGGTCGCCCAAACATCGCGCCCTACATGGCGAGCAAGGGCGCCATCAAAATGCTGACCAAAGGCATGGCCATTGACTGGGGCCCCTACGGCATCAACGTGAATGGCCTCGGGCCGGGGTATTTCAAAACTGAACTTACCGAGAAGCTGGTATCGGACGAGCAGTTCAGCGCCTGGCTGATTGGCCGCACGCCGAGTCGCCGCTGGGGTGAGGTCGAAGACCTCGCTGGCGCGGCGGTTTTCCTGGCCAGTGACGCGTCGGCGTTTGTCAACGGGCACATCCTTTATGTGGATGGCGGCGTGACCGCCACACTTTGACCTTATTGCCCCCTTAGCTCAGGAGACCCTCATGCGTGCACTGGTTTGTCATGCCCCACTTGATCTGCGATGCGATGCATTCACGACGCAAGCGCCCGGCCCGCAGCAGTTGCGGGTGCGTATTGCCTTTGGGGGGATCTGCGGCTCCGACCTGCACTACTACCAGCATGGAGGATTTGGTGCTGTTCGCATCAAGGAACCGATGGTGCTCGGGCATGAGGTTTCCGGCGTGATCGAGAGCGTGGGCAGCGCAATTCAGGAGTTTCGGGCCGGCCAGCGCATCGCCATCTCACCCTCGCGGCCTTGCGGCCTGTGCCGCTTCTGCCAACTTGGCATGCACAACCATTGCACCGAGATGCGCTTTTACGGAAGCGCCATGCGCTTTCCGCATGTGCAGGGTGCCTTTCGCGAGACGCTGGTCATCGACGCCAGCCAGGCATATGGCGTGGCGGATGAGCTGTCGCTGTCCGAGGCCGCCCTGGCCGAGCCCTTGTCGGTGGGTCTGCATGCGATTTCCCGGGCCGGCTCGGTATTTGGCAAACGGGTGCTGGTGACCGGTTGCGGTCCGATCGGCGTGTTGCTGGTAGCCGCCCTGCGCCGGGCGGGTGCCGCGCAGATTGTGGCGGCAGATTTGGCAGACCTCCCGCTGGCCTGCGCGCGCGAAATGGGTGCGGACTGCACCATCAACCTGCATACACAGAGCGACGGACTCACGCTTTTTGCGCGGGACAAGGGGCAGTTTGATGTCATGTTCGAGGCCTCGGGCAGCGACAAGGCCCTTCGCGCCGGGCTTGATGTCGTGGCACCCCGCGGCGTGATCGTGACCATCGGCCTGGGGGGCGATATTTCACTGCCGATGAACCAGATTGTCGCCAAGGAACTCGAACTTCGGGGCACCTTCCGCTTTCATCCGGAATTTGGAACCGCCGTCAACTTTCTGAACCAGCGCCTGATCAATGGCCGGCCTGTCATCAGCCACACGCTTGGCTTTGAGCATGCCAGGGAAGCCTTTGAACTCGCTGGCGACAAACGCCAGGCCATGAAGGTTCAGATTGCGTTTGGTGGGTAGGCGGCGTTGCGCCAAGGCGCAGGCCGGCATCGCACTTACAGTGCCATGTAGCGACCCGGTCTATGGTTGACGGCCAGTGTCAGGTTGAGCACCACGGCGCCGAGCACCGAGAGAGCAAGCCGTTGCCAGTCGGTTACCCATAGCGCACCCAGCACAATCAGGCTGTCCAAGGCCATCTGTATCTTGCCGGCGCGCCAGCCAAACCGTTCCTGCAAATACAGCACCAGCACATTCAGGCCGCCCAGGCTCGCGCGGTGGCGAAACAGGATGAGCATGCCTGTTCCGCAGAGCAGCCCACCCAGGATGGTCGCCAGAACCGGCGACAAATGCTCAAAAGCAATCGCCTGCGGCGCCAGATGGACGAAAAGAGACAGCAGTCCCACGGAGGCAAATGTCTTGAGCGTGAATGACGGGCCCATGCGCTTCCATGCAAAGACATAGAAGGGCAGGTTGATGACAAAAAATGCCAGGCTAAAGCTCGCGCCGCTGCCATAGTGAATCAGGAAGGCAATGCCCGCGGTGCCCCCCGTCAACAGGCCCGCGTGACCAAACATCACCACGCCCAGCCCGACAAACAGGGTGCCCGTCACCAGCGCCTGCACGTCTTCGTACCAGCGATGGCGCGTCATGGCGTCTGCCGGGGCAGTATGCAGGGCATTTTCGGGATTCGTGGTGGCCATGGTTTGTGGCGAAAGGCTGACTGCTGCCGCCCGCGCTAAAGGTTGACTGGGTGAGTTGGACTGGCGCCAAGCCTAGTGGATTGCTTCAGGCACGCACTGATCCATGTCATGAGGCCGCGATTTGAAACAAACCAGCCGCGGGTCCGGTGGTCGTTGGTTTGATATCAGTGAAGCTGGAGCAGAAAAAACGCATGCACCTGCAAAAAGGCGTGCCATTCATCTAGCGGCAGAGTGCTCTGTATTTGATAGCAAGCTAGGGCCGTATCACCTGGGCATCAGGCCTTATTTTCCATATTTCCGCATTGGTTCGGCCATTTGAGGGCTTACAGTGCCTGCTATTCGCCAGGACCCAGCGGCTGCATGAGCGAACTTGGGTCGCGCGCCCGCCGCGAGGGCCGCGCAACGACGCCCGGGTTAAAGCCCAGCGTAGACACCGGGCCTTCCATCTCGCCTTTCAGGCGGTTGGGAAAAACTGCTGACGGCTTGTCGGCGGCCCACGCAGTGAACCGCCGCACAGCGTTTATCGGCCGGTAAACGAGCCGGAACCGCCCGGTCGGCGAGGCCCGTTGCCCCGGCCGCCAGTGCCGCCTGCTCCGCCACCGGAGCGGTTGCCGCCGCGGAAGTTGTTGCGGTTGCCGGTAGGCTGGCCGGAGGAAGGAAATCCGGACGAAGCGTGGCTGGCCGGCTGATGATTGTCGAAATCATTGCGCGGCTCGCTGTCACGCTGGCGCGGTGCCTGCGTGCTCCTCGTTTGAGCCGATGGTTGGCCGCCTTGTGAGTAAGCAGAATTCTGCCGTGGCTGGGCAGGTCCGCGACGGTCAGTGTTGCCACCGCGATTTCCGTCACGGCTACCGCCCGGGTTGCCGCCACCGGCCGGACCGCGACCGCGTCCGCCAGCATTGGCGCTGCGTTCACCGCCACCCCCACGCGAAGGCTGGGCACCCTTGGTGTCACGGATACGCGTCATCATTTCGGTGCGTGCCGCCTTGGCGGCTGCCTGCATCACATCACGGCTTGGCGGTTTGCCCAGGCCACCCCAGATGGTCTGGCGGCCCATGGCCAGCGGCTCGGCTTTCTCACCGGGTTCGGCCTCAAAGCCGGGAACCAGGATTTTTTCGATGTTCTGCTTGGTAAAGCGCTCGATGTCCTGCATGAAGCCTTCTTCATCCAGGCATACCAGGCTGACAGCCTCGCCGCTGTTGCCGGCGCGGCCGGTACGGCCGATGCGGTGAACGTAGTCTTCGCTGACGTTGGGAATTTCGTAGTTCACGACATGCGGCAACTCGTCGATGTCAATGCCGCGCGCGGCGATGTCGGTGGCCACGAGCGCGCGGATCTCGCCGTTCTTGAAGCCTTGCAGCGCCTGCGTGCGCGCGGTCTGGCTCTTGTTGCCGTGCAGCGCCATCGCAAGAATGCCATTTTTGGTCAGGTGCTCGGCGACATTGTTGGCGCCGAACTTGGTGCGCGTGAACACCAGCACCTGGCTCCAGTTGTGCTGGTTGATGATGTGCGTGAGCAGTGCCTTCTTTTTGCCGCGGCCCACGGGGTGAATGGTCTGCGTGATGCGCTGCACCGTGGTGTTGCGCGGCGTGACCTGAATCGACACCGGGTTGCGCAGCAGGCCATTGGTCAGTTCGCGAATTTCATCGCTGAAGGTAGCGCTGAACAGCAGCGTCTGCTTTTGCTTGGGCACCAGGGCCAGTACTTTCTTGATGTCGTGGATGAAGCCCATGTCCAGCATGCGGTCGGCCTCGTCGAGCACCAGAATCTGTACCTGGCTCAGGTCCAGCGTACCTTGGCCTGCATGGTCGAGCAGGCGGCCGGGCGTGGCCACCAGAATGTCGACGCCACGGCGCAGTTTTTCAATCTGCGCGCCCATGCCGACGCCGCCAAACATCACCATTGAGGTGAGGTCCAGGTATTTGCCGTAGGTGCGTACGCTTTCCTCAACCTGGGCGGCCAGTTCGCGGGTGGGCGTCATGATGAGCGCCCGCACGGCGTTGACGCCGCGCCGGTTGGTCAGGCGCGGCTCGGTACTGAGGCGCTGCAGCAGGGGCAGGGTAAAAGCAGCGGTTTTGCCGGTGCCCGTCTGCGCGCCGCCGAGCAGGTCGCTGCCCGCCAGCACGGCGGGAATCGCCTGTGCCTGAATGGGCGTAGGAGTGTCATAGCCATGCTCAAGCACGGCTTTAAGAATGGCCGGGGCCAGATTCAATTCTTCAAAGGTCATGGTGTTGCGCCGCGGGGGCGCTATAGATCGGCCTGTTGGGCGCCCTGTTCTAGGGCAAACCCGCCAGTCATAGGCAGATGGGGTCAGAAACTCGGGCCAAATAATTCGCGATTTCCATCGCGCTTTACATCGTGAGTAAGCACTGAAGCAGTACCCGAAATGTGCCCAAATGTTGAGGGCAACTGGAGCCAGCAACCCAAGTATTGTCGCACGGAACGATAATCAATGGATTCGCGCCGGAAATCCGCTTTGTGATTTAACGGTCTGGTGCGTGGTCTAGCCCGCAAGAAACCTGCAAAAATTTGCTGCCAGTTGGCGGCGTGCAATCCGTTTACTTGCGTTATTTCCTTTTTACCAGAGTAGTAATCCTGATGGCTCAGTACGTATTCACCATGAACAAGGTCGGCAAAATCGTGCCGCCCAAACGACAGATTCTCAAGGACGTTTCCCTGAGCTTTTTTCCGGGCGCCAAGATTGGCGTGCTGGGTGTCAACGGATCGGGCAAGTCCACCCTGCTCAAGATCATGGCCGGGCTGGATACCGAGATCGAGGGCGAGGCCACGCCGATGCCGGGCCTGAATATTGGTTATCTGCCCCAGGAGCCCAGGCTTAACCCCGAACACACCGTGAGGGAAAGTGTCGAGGCCGGCATGGGTGCGGTGTTTGCCGCCAAGGCCCAATTGGAAGCGGTGTACGTCGCTTACGGCGAGCCTGACGCCGACTTTGATGCGCTGGCCGCCGAGCAGGCCAGGCTGGAGGCCATCATCGCCACCGCCGGAACCGACTCCGAGCACCAGCTTGAAATTGCCGCCGACGCGCTGCGCCTCCCGCCCTGGGATGCGAAAATTGGCCTGCTGTCGGGCGGTGAAAAGCGCCGCGTGGCCTTGTGCAGCATGTTGCTGTCCAAGCCCGACATGCTGCTGCTTGACGAACCGACCAATCACCTGGATGCGGAATCGGTGGATTGGCTAGAGCAGTTTTTGCAGCGCTACCCCGGTACTGTCGTGGCTATTACCCACGACCGCTATTTCCTCGATAACGCCGCCGAATGGATTCTGGAACTCGACCGTGGCCACGGCATTCCCTGGAAGGGCAACTACAGCTCGTGGCTGAGCCAGAAGGGCGAGCGCCTGGCGCAGGAGCAAAAAGGCGAGGAAGCCCGTGCCAAAGCCTTGAAGAAGGAGCTGGAGTGGTCGCGCCAGAACCCCAAGGCGCGGCAAGCCAAGAGCAAGTCACGGCTGGCGCGCTTCGAGGAGCTGTCCGATTTCGAGTACCAGAAACGCGTTGAAACCAACGAGATATTCATCCCCGTTGCCGAACGCCTGGGTAGCCAGGTGATCGAGTTCCACGGTGTTACCAAGTCATTTGGTGAACGGGTATTGATTGACAATCTGAGCTTCACCGTTCCGGCGGGCGCCATCGTCGGCATCATCGGTCCCAACGGCGCCGGCAAATCAACGCTGTTCAAGCTGATAGCCGGCAAGGAAAAGCCCGACTCGGGTGAAGTGGTGATCGGCTCAACCGTGCGAACGGCTTTTGTGGATCAGAATCGCGACGACCTGGCCAACGAAAAAACCGTTTGGGAGGATATTTCAGGCGGATTGGATATTCTGAATGTTGGCAAGTTCCAGATGCCCAGCCGTGCCTATGCCGGTCGCTTCAACTTCAATGGCGGTGACCAGCAAAAGCGCGTGGGAACGCTGTCGGGCGGTGAGCGCGGGCGCCTGCACCTGGCCAAGACCCTGATTGCCGGCGGCAATGTGCTGATGCTTGACGAGCCTTCCAACGACCTTGACGTCGAAACCCTGCGTGCTCTGGAAGACGCGCTGCTCGAATTCGCCGGTTCGATCATGGTCATCAGCCATGACCGCTGGTTCCTTGACCGGATTGCCACTCACATCCTGGCCGCCGAAGGTGATAGCCAGTGGACCTTCTTTGACGGCAACTACCAGGAGTACGAGGCCGACAAGAAGAGGCGCCTGGGCGAAGAAGGTGCCAAGCCCAAGCGCATGCGCTTCAAGGCACTCCATTAATGCCCCCACGGTCGCTTACTGTGTGTAGCTCCCTGCCCCCAGAGGGGGCCGCTGCGCCTGCGGCCCGGCTAAGCCGGTTCCGCGGCCCCTGCTTGAACCCCACCCCCCATGGACGTAGCTGCTCATGACTGACGAACAAGTTATTGCAGACACCCGCCTTTGGCTTGAGAAAGCCGTGATCGGGCTGAACCTGTGCCCGTTTGCCAAGGCGGTGTATGTGAAGAATCAGGTGCGCCTGGTGGTGAGTCAGGCTCGGCACGCCGATGACTTGCTCGAAGAGCTGGACCGCGAACTTGACCTGCTCGTGGCAACACCCGCTCAAGAGATTGACACGACGCTGCTGATTCAACCGACGCTTTTTGACGATTTTCTGGACTTCAACGATTTTCTGGAAGTCGCCGAGGGCGTGTTGGACGAGCATGGGCTGGAGGGCGTGGTGCAACTGGCCAGCTTTCATCCGGGGTTTCAGTTCGATGGCACCGAGCCTGACGACATCAGCAATTACACCAATCGGGCGCCGTTTGCAATTTTGCACTTGCTGCGCGAAGACAGCGTCGAGCGTGCGGTTCAGTCTTTTCCTGAAGCTGAGAAAATTTTCCAGGACAACATCAGTACACTGGAAAAGCTCGGACATCAGGGATGGCAGGCGCTGGGGCTGCACCCCTGATTCGTCCGGATGGGCTTCAGCCATCGCTGCACTGCCGATGCCGAGTTTGCCCCCAGCGAAGGATGGGTTCTGCGCTGAAGCTTTTTGCGAAAGGGCCTATAAAACGGCATGACTATTTCATCGAATGAACCGGGTACCGCCTTTGACGCTTGTCTGGAAGAGGGGCTTCGGCAATCCCACGAGCTGATAAAGCACTGGTGTTCAAGGCTGGTGGATCTGCTTTACGAGCAGTCCAAGGCGCAGGCTGACCCTGCGCAAAGGCGCATTCTCCAGAACGCTGTGGGGGCGCTCAAAGAGAATCGCGCTTTCATTGAAACCGGCTTTGTCAAGCAGCTTGCGACGGCTGTTCGCGATGACATGCGGCAAGGCATGGGCCGCCTGTCCGACAGTCCGTCGCGCTCTTTTTCGGCCCTGAGTTTTGATCAGCTTGAGCTGATGGGTGACAACCAGGTTCAGGAAGCGGTGGAGGGTGCCCGCTTGCAGCAGGTCATCAAGTTGGCAAGCGAGGCTGGCCTGGCCGGTTTCTCTGCGCGCTTGAGTACGGCGCAGGGCTTTCAGATGGTCAAGGCGGACAAGAACCCCTTGCGCCCGGAGGTCGTATCCCAAGCCCTTTTCGCGCTGCTGCAGGGCGTACCTGTAAGCAGCCAGACGCGGTCATGCTGGCTGGGAAATGGTGCCCAGTTGATGGGTGAGGAGCTTCAGTCGCTCTTTGTGTCGCTGGACAGAATGCTGGCGGGGCAGGGTGTTTTACCTGCGCCCTACGGTGTGATTGCGTCCGCGCAAAGCAGGAGTGCAAGATCCTCCAGTCCCGTACCGGATTCGGTCGCTGCGCCACCGCAGGCGGCATATTTCGCTACCCTGCCTAAGCGTGGCAAGCCGATGGCCGAGGACGGACTCGGGCAGAGCGTGCGTAAAAAACTGCTCACGCTTGATCATCTTCATCATTTGCTCGTGGGTGACTATGACTCATCTTTCCAGGTGCGTGCCCTTCCGTCGCACCCTGATTTCGAAGACCCACGCCGCAACGACTTCGCGCACACTGTGCCGGCTGCTCTTGACCTGCTGATAGAACTCGAGGAAAAAGGGATTGCGCCAGTTCGGCCCGCGACCGGAATGCGCCCCACGCCGCTGCCGCTTGCCCAAATGCGGGCTCACCTCAAGACCGAGGCCAAAAGCCTGGGCCAGTCACTGGCGATTGAAGTCGTCGGATTGATGATTGAGCAACTCGCCAACGACAGCCGTCTACTGATGCCTGTCAGGCAGGTCATCGTCAACGCCGAGCCGGCCTTTTTACGCCTGGCGGTGACCGACCCGAGATTTTTCAGCGACAAGAGCCATCCCGCGCGGCGCCTGCTCGAAGTCATGACCAGTGCCAGCCTGGCCTATGCCAGCGAAAATACGGCAGGCTTTCCCGAGTTCATGCACAACGTTCAGCAGATCGCGGCGTTTCTCACCGAGGAGCATGCCAGTGATGCCCAGCATTTTGCGACATTGCTGCGGGAGTTTGAAGACGCGCAGGCCCGTCATGGTCAACCATATCTCGAAGCCCAGCGCCGCGCTGTCCAGGCTTTGCTTCAGGCCGAGCAACGCAATCTGCTGGCTGGGAAAATCGCCTCGGAAATCCGCGCGCGTCCTGATTTTGTCGCAGGCAATCGCATCATCACGGCCTTCCTGACGGGACCATGGTCGCAGGTGATGGCCGGGGAACGCTTGCTCGGGGAATATGGGGGCTCGGGCCTTCCAAAAGCCCTCTATAGCCGAATTCTGGATGATCTGCTCTGGAGTCTGGATCTGGCGAAAGTTTCAGGTCATCGAAAACGCCTCCTCAAAGTCATTCCCGACATGCTGGAATCCTTGCGCGAAGGACTGCTTTCGATTGACTACCCGCTTGATCAGTCCCGTTTGTTTTTTGACGAACTCATGGTGATTCATCAGGCGGGACTCAGCGTCTTGCCGGCGGTGAGTGACATGGCTGGCAAACGCCACGGTGAGCTTGAAGACATGTTTGCCAGCGCTGATGAGTGTGAGCCGTCGCGTCCGTGGCTTGCTCCAGCTGAAGCGAAGCATTCAGGGTTTATCGACGACTGGGACGACCATGCCAGTTCGGAGCTGATGGCGGCGCTGGAACAGCAGGCTGTGCATGAGGGTGTAGCGCTTCAGTTGGGTGACTGGGTCGAGCTGCTGGTGGATTTGCAGTGGCTGCGTGCGCAGTTGACCTGGATCAGCCCTCACAACACCCTGTTCATGTTCACCAGTGAAGGGGGGCGCAAGCATTCCATGACTGCCAGAGTCCTGCGCCACCTGCTGCAACTCGAACTCGTCAAGGTAGTCAGCCAGCAAGGCGTGGTGGAGGGGGCGCTGGACGGGGTTGCCCATACTGCCATGCGCAATAGCCTAGGTGGCGGGCCGTCGTCTGTAATCCTGCCGCAGGCCTTTCGTGATGCGGCTGGCCGGTGAGCGCCACACGGCGCAACGCCGTCAGGTCTTTTGTTGGCCAAGCGCGACGCCCCGCAAAAATTCCACCAGCGCCGGTGCAGCTTCCAGTTTCTCAAGCACGACACTGGCCTGCGCGACGTCGCGTGCCTTGCCCATGTCGGTTTGTAGCGCGATGGCCTGCTGGAGCCATCGTTGCGCGCGTCGTTTCTGAACGAGAGGCCCCAGTGCTTCGATTGCGTAACGCAAGCGTTTGGCGAGTATCCGGACACGGTGTTGACGCTCCGAAGTATCCGCGTCCTTCAGTGCGCGCTTGAGCTGCCTGTGGAAGCGGGACACGCGTACGCGAGCCCAGTGACGAAGCGATGCGGCTTCATCCTCCCCGGGATCGTCTGTTTGATGGGTTTCGGCCAGCGATTCAAGCCATTGGGTGATCTCCAGCAGGGTCGCGCCAACAGCGGGTGCGGCCAGCGCGTAACGGGTTGCCTTGCGCTGCACGCGGGTGGCCTGCACCAGCGCTTGCTCCATTTCCCGCCAGTTCTTTTCCCGGCCTGGTTTTCCCTCTATGTAAGCCGTGGCCAGGCCGGGCAGGGTTTCAGTCTGGGCAACATCAAGGTCCCTGAGCTCTCCCATGAAGGCCAGCAGCGTGGTGAGCGGCTGAGCTGAAGGCTGGGCGTCCATGCCCCGGACCCTTCTGAAGAGGCGGCAAGCGCTGCGGAAACGTCGCCAGCCGACTCTGGCCTGATGAACGACCTCGGGATCATCCGAAAAGCGCAAGGCGTTCAGGTTGGCGGTGAACTGGCAGAACATTTCGCGCAGCACTCGCTGCGCCGCCCCGGTCGGCCGGAGCTTGGCTGCGAGCGGTGGCGGCTGCGCATGCAGCGCAAGGGTCAGGCAGTTCTGCGCAAGCGCATAGCCGCGCTCCGCCTTGCTCCGGTGCTCAGGCAGTACGCAGACACTGACCGCGATCTGCCGTGCAAGCGCGAACAGCGCCGAAGGTGGGCCAGCGATCAGCTCGAGTTCAAGTTCGCATAGGTGAGTGCTTTGGTCGCCAACGCCTATTTGACCGATATCAAGAGACACCTCGACGATGCTTCCATCGCGCTTGCGCACTGTCCAGAAGGTGCGCTCAAAGCTTGTGACAAAACACGGCGCCAGGGCCTTGAAAATGGCACCATCAAGGTCTATTTCAGACCACGGCGTGGCTTGGAGTGCCCGCAGGTCCAGCTCGTTGCCTGTGAAGGCGGTCTCCCATTCGCCGCGCTGGCTGAGGGCCGAGTCGCCGCTGCCGCCGGTCTTGAGCGTTTGTAGCCACCTGGCCTTGGGCGCGCTGCCCACGCGCCTCAGGCGCAGTGCAATTTTTTTCTTGCGCAGGATCTGATCGGGCGTGTCGTAATAGACGTTGTGCAGCAAGATATGCCCTGGCTGGCGGCGCGCCAGCGCGGGTGTGCGTGCCAGCAGCTTCTCAAGCTGCCCTGGATCAGACGCCGGCAACGCCAGTTTGAGTTCGATTTCCTGCCGATGATCACGAGAATCTGGCTTCATGAGGCTACTATTTTGCCTCCTGGGCCAAATTCGGCTGCATCGGTCAGTTTTCCAGGCGTTGCCAAGAACAGGGATCAAGTCCTGGCTGGCGTGTTGAGCCAGCGGCTGGCCAGTTGCACCCAGTAAGTGCCGCCCAGCGGAATCAGCTCGTCGTTGAAGTCATAGCTCGGGTTGTGCAGCATGCAGGGGCCGGCCCCGTGCCCGATCTCGCGATGATCTCCCTCGCCATTGGCAATGAAGCAGTAAGCGCCAGGCTTGGCCTGCAGCATGTAGGCAAAATCCTCGGCGCCCATGGTGGGCTCCTGAGGCAGCACGTTGTCGGCGCCGACAATATCGGCCATCACCTGGCGCGCAAAGTCAGCCTCCGCCGCGGAATTGATGGTGGGTGGGTAGTTGCGCACGAACTGGAATTCGCACTGTGCATCAAAAGCCGCGCAGGTGTGCTCGGCAACGGCCTTCATGCGTTGCTCGATCAGGTCCAGCACCTCGATGCTGAAGGTTCGCACGGTTCCCTGAAGTTCGCAGAAGTCGGGCACCACATTGGTTGCCTCACCGGCGTGAATCATGGTGACCGAAATGACGCCTGGGTCCACCGGCTTCATGTTGCGGCTGATGATGGTCTGGAAAGCCTGCACCATCTGGCAGGCCACCGGCACCGGGTCTATGCCGGTGTGCGGCATGGCGGCATGGCCGCCCTTGCCGCGGATGATGATCTTGAATTCGTTGCTGGAGGCCATGACGGGGCCGGGGCTGACGGCAAAAGTGCCTACGCTGCCGCCTGGCCAGTTGTGCATGCCGAATACGGCTTCCATGGCGAACTTGTCAAAGAGGCCGTCCTTGATCATTTCCCTGGCACCGCCGCCGCCTTCTTCCGCTGGCTGAAAGATCAGGTAAACCGTGCCGTCGAAGTCGCGGTGTTTCGACAGGTGTTGCGCCGCCGCCAGCAGCATGGCGGTGTGGCCGTCATGGCCGCAGGCGTGCATCTTGCCGGCGTGCTGGCTGGTGTGGGCAAACTGGTTGAACTCCTGCATGGGCAGGGCATCCATGTCGGCACGCAGGCCCACGCCACGCCCGCAAGCGCCGCCGTCGCGCCCATGGACGATGCCCACAAGGCCCGTGGTGCCCATGCCCCGGTGAACCGGAATGCCCCAGTCGGCCAGTTTCTGCGCCACCACATCGGCAGTGCGGACCTCCTGAAAGCACAGTTCGGGGTGGGCGTGGATGTCACGCCGGATGACTGCGATGGCTGCGGCCCCGCTGGCGATGGAGTCAATGACTTTCATGTTGAGCACCTTTTGATAAATAAATAAAAGCCGTGCCGCATCGGGTGCGGGCAAGCGCTTGCACGGAAAAGGCTCTACAGCCGCTGCAGCTTTCGGCGCACCAGCTGGATATTGTTGCGCAGCGCGTACAACTCGTCGGTATAGGACAGCGGAACGCTGATTTTTTCTGCCCGCCGTTCCAGCGCGTTGAGTTCGTCGAGCAGCGCGGGCGAGCCGGCCGTGCCGCCGGCGCCTTCGATACGGTTCTCGATGTCCCTGAGCTGCCCGTACCACCTGAAAATCCGCGAGCGCACGCGAAAGGCATAAAGCGGCGGAATGATGCGTGACAGCGGCAGCATGATGGCGATGATGATGCCCATCACCAGCCACATGCGCTCTACCAGGTTGGCAACCCAGAAGGGCAGATAGCGCTGCAAAAAAGGCTTGTCGTTCCTGATGCTGCGCTCGGCCTCGGCGGCGATGGGCAACTCGTTGTTGGCAAGGTTGGGATAGTCGCGGGCGCGCCTGAACCAGCCTGCGCCGCCATGGATCTGCTTGCCGGCCTGCACGAACAGCTGCAGCAATGCCGGGTGCGTGCCCTTGTGGTTGACGAGTGCCGTGGTCGGCGCCACCAGGCGCACATCCTGCGGCGGTATGTTGGCCGCCAGATCCACCACGCCGCGCGGCAGCACCACCGGGCTCAGGAAGGCAAAGCGCCGCGAATAGGCTTCGCTCTGCGGAAAGTCCATGAGTTCGATGCCGGGCGTTTGCAGCAGCATCTGCACCATCAGCGATTCGGGAGCCGACGCGAACACGATGGCGTCGATCTTGCCATCGAGAAAGGCAACCGTGGCCGGTGTCTGTTCAAGCTCTGACGTGCGCAGGCTGGCCATGTCCACCTTGTTGCTGGCCAGCAGCTTGTTCATCAGGCTGGGTATGCCGCTGCCGGGGGTGCCGACGTTGACGCGCAGGCCCTGCAACTGCGTCAGCGCGTCCAATGGGGCCCCCACGCTGGCCACTGCGTGTGCTGCGCTGCCCCCCGAGGGGGCTGTGCTTGCTTGGGGCGGCCCGGCGCTGCGCACGGTCGCCCCTACGTCGGCTGCCTTGGCGGCGGCATCCTTGCGGTAAAAAAGCCATACCGGCTCGACGAAAAGGCTGCCCAGTGACTCAAGATCTTCCGCGTCGTCCGCTTGCAATTCGCTGGTGCCGCCCTGCACGAATCCCAGGTCGGCCTTGCCCTCGCGAAGCCATTGCAGGTTTTGCGCCGAACCCTCGGAGGGCAGCAGGCTGACCTCGATGCCGTCCTGCGCCAGAATCTTCGCGTAGCGCTTGCCGAACTCCTCATAGGCGCTTTGTGCCGGGCCGGTGGCCAGCGTGACCCTCTTGGGCGGGTTCGGGTCCAGCCACCAATAGGCCAGCACCAGCAGCGTCACGGCCAGCACCACAAAAGGCCCGACCGACAGCGCCAGGTCACGCAGCGACAGCAGGGTGTAGCGAATGGTTTTAGGCATGGGCGAACCTTAGCATGGGGCGATTGTTGCCGTTCGCAACGCCGTTATTAAGGGAAACAAGGCTCTAGCCCTCTATATATAACTTCTTTATGATATGAAAAAAATAGCGTTCGCCCAGACCGGCTCATCGCTTGTCAAGCTGCAGCAGGGCTTTCTCTGCCCACAGCTGCAGGCTGCCCAGCAACTCGCTGTGGCTGAACGAGCAGCTTTCGTCCGAGAACAGGGCGCTCTATTCGAGGCGGTCCAGCAGCTGCATCAGCACCTCGTCAAAACGGCCCGGCAGGGCAGAACGCAGCAGGGACTGTTCCTGGACCAGGCTGGAAAAACGGGCCACGCTGAGGGCCTCGGCCCGGAGTTGCTGCAGCGCGGCCTGCATGTTTGAGAGTTGCGCTTCGGGGGTCATGGGGTCATCCTGAAAAAATGAAACACTGTGCGACATCGGCCAGTGGCGTTGATTCGGTCGTCGCCCTTCTTTTCGCTCTGCCGAAAGGCGGTTTTGGCGGGGTGTTCAGTGGCGCGGCGGTCGCCCAGGAGACAGTCATTCATCGGGAGCTTCCCGGATGTGCTTTGACGAGGCTAAGGTTAGGCTGGGCCCACCCCTGTACTTGCACGGAGCTTTTTCTTGACCTCTCTTCCAGCCAATGAAGCACCCGCAGCCCATGCGGCCCGCCACCACCAGCATTACAAGGTCTGGCCCAAGCGCCTGCCGCTCAGCCTGACGCCGCCAGCCACCTCGCTGTGGCACAACCTGGCAGTCAGTGCGCTGCGCTTTCCCGACAAGCCCGCTCTGGTGTTTTTTGATGGGGTAATGACTTATTCCGCCGTCATGAAACAGGCCGAACGGCTGGCGGCAACGCTGCACCGGCTGGGTGTGCGCAAGGGCGACCGGGTATTGCTGAACATGCAGAATTGCCCCCAGTGGGTGATTGCGCACTTTGCCATTTTGCGGGCCGACGCCGTCGTGGTGCCCGTCAACCCCATGAATCGCGCGGAAGAACTCAAGCACTACATCACCGACCCCGACGTCAAGGTGGCCATCACGGCGGCCGACCTCGCGCCCGAACTGGCCAGGGCCAGCGACCAGTTGCCGCAGCGGCAGCGTCTGGCCCACCTGATCGTGACGCATTACAGCGACGCTTTCAATGACGAGCGCAAAGGTGGCGATGTGCAGCAAGGCGGCGTGGCCATGCCGGAGGCCTGGCGCGACTGGCTGGGCACGCGGCACGCCTTGCCCGAACTGGCCGGCGGCGCCGTGCTGGGCTGGGTCGAGGCGCTTGCCGCCGGTGATGCCCGCAGTCTGCCCGCCCATACCGCCACGCCGCAGGATCTGGCGGTGCTGCCCTATACCAGCGGCACGACGGGCCTGCCCAAGGGCTGCATGCACACCCATGCCAGCCTCATGCACAACGCGGTGGCCAGTTGCCTCTGGGGCAACAGCACGTCCGAAAACGTGGTGCTGTCCGTCGTGCCGATGTTTCACATCACGGGCATGGTGTCGGTCATGCATGCGTCGATTTACGGCGGCGCGACGCTGGTCATCATGCCGCGCTGGGACCGTGAGCTGGCCGGGCGCCTGATTTCCGGCTGGGGCGTCACGCACTGGACCAACATCCCGACCATGGTGATCGACCTGATGGCCAGCCCGAACTTTGCCGGTTTTGATCTGAGCAGCCTGGTCTACATCGGCGGCGGCGGCGCGGCCATGCCGCAAGCCGTGGCCCAGCGCCTGTGGGAGCAGTATGGCCTGCGTTTTGCCGAAGGCTACGGGCTGACGGAAACGGCTGCGCCATCGCACAGCAACCCCCCGGACGCGACCAGGCAGCAGTGCCTGGGTATTCCTTTCATGAGCACCGAGGCGCGCGTGATCGATCCGCTGACGCTTGAGGAAATGCCACAGGGCGAGCAGGGCGAAATTGTCATGTGCGGGCCGCAGAACTTTTCCGGTTACTGGAAGCAGCCGGAGGCCACGGCAGCGGCCTTCATCGAACTTGAGGGAAAGCGCTTTTTCCGCTCGGGTGACTTGGGGCATGTGGACGAAGACGGCTACTTTTTCATCACCGACCGGCTCAAACGCATGATCAACGCATCGGGCTTCAAGGTCTGGCCGGCCGAGGTGGAATCGCTGATGTTCAAACACCCGGCCATCCAGGAGGCCTGCATCATCTCCACGCGCGACGCCTATCGCGGCGAGACCGTCAAGGCCGTCGTGGTGCTGCGCGCCGCGGCCAGGGGCAAGACCAGCGAGGACGACATCATCAACTGGTGCAAGGACAACATGGCGGCCTACAAATACCCGCGCGTGGTCCAGTTTGTCGATGCGCTGCCGAAAAGCGGCTCGGGCAAGGTGATGTGGCGGGCCTTGCAGGAGGCCGAAGGCGACAAAGCCTGACGCAAAACAAGAAAATAGGTGGTTTTGGCCTCAAGCCCAGCAGTTACGGCCAATCCTTGCTATTGAAACAATAGCGTTCGGCAAGGCTTGCATGGGTTTTCAATAGCCAGGTTGCCGTAGCGCCATGCGCCTGCAAGCGCGCCCCGGGCGCGGCGCAGGTTCAGCCGCCGGCCGTCAGCCTGCGCGGCGTGATTTCAACCGAGTCAGTGCCGCTGTTCATCCAGACCGAGCCATCCTGAACCGTGACCTGCAGCTGCATGCCCCGCTCGGCGAGCTTGGCCAGCGCCTGGCTTTGCGGCGCCTCGATCTGCCACACCAGCAGGTTGGCTGCGCGCGTGAGTTTTGACTCAATGCCTTTCCACCACACCGGCGTGCTGCTGGAAAAGCTGAAGACCGTCACGCGTTCGGCGCGGCCGGCGGCGCGCATCAGCCGCTTGTCGTCGGGCTGGCCGACGTCTACCCAGTGCAGCACGGCATCGGTGTAGTCCTTGTGCCACAGCGCGGGCTCATCGACATCCCACAGGTCCTTGGCAAACTCCAGATTGCCACGCTTGTCGTCGCCCGGCACGTTGAGCGCAAAGGCAAGCAGGCGAATCATCATGCGCTCGTCGGTCTCGGAAGGATGGCGCGCAATGATGACGTTGTGGTCGGCATAGACCCCGCGGTCCATGTCGGCGATTTGCAGTTGGGCTTTGTGAATGGTGGCTTTGATGGCCATGGGGCGTCGTTTCCTGAGGGCAGATCCCGGGCAGCCGACAGGCAACCGGGGACTTGCGTTAAATCTTCTATTGGAACAGCCTTTTTGCCATCCGCGCCAGTCTCAAATCAGTTTGGAATACGTCGAGGTGGTGGGCTGGGTCAGGTATTTGTCAAATACCATGCCGCTGGCGCGCACGAAGAGCCGCCCCTTGGGCGTCACGCGGATTGCCAAGGGGTCAATGGTGATGAGGCCGGCTTCTTCATATTGGTTGAGCAGCGAGAGCTCATGGGAAAAATAGCTGTTGAAGTCAATGCCGTATTTCCGGTTGATGACCCCGATTTCGACCGGCGCGCTGCACATCAGCGTCATGATGATGTCGCGCCGCATCACGTCGTCCCGGCTCAGCTCAAACCCTTTCTCAAGCGGCAGCTGGCCCTGCGCCAGGTGCTCGTAGTAGGCGTTGACAGTGCGCACCGACTGGCTGTAGGAGTTGCCGACCTTGCTGATGGCCGATACCCCGAAGCCGATGAGATCGCATTCGGCGCGCGTGGTGTAGCCCTGGAAATTGCGGTGCAGGCTCTTGTTCAGGCGCGCCTTGTTCAGCTCGTCGTCGGGTTTTGAAAAATGATCCAGCCCGATATAGACGTAGCCGGCGGCCAGCAGGCGCTGCATTGACATCAGGAAAATCTGCAGGCGCTCCTCGGCCGAAGGCAGGTCGCTGTCCGCAATCAGGCGCTGCGCCTTGAAGCGGCCCGGCAAGTGGGCGTAGTTGTACAGGGCAATGCGGTCAGGCGCGACGCGGATCAGGCTGTCCAGGGTGCGGCCAAAGCTCTCCAGCGTCTGCCTGGGCAAGCCGTAGATCAGGTCGGCGTTGATGGACTCGAACTTCGCCTTGCGGCTGTCCTCAACGGCTTTTTCGACCATCTCAAGCGGCTGGATGCGGTTGATGGCCTGCTGCACGGCAGGGTCGAAGTCCTGCACGCCGAAGCTGTTGCGGTTAAAGCCGAGCCCGGCCAGCATGGCCAGCGTGCCATCGCGCACCGTGCGCGGGTCGATCTCGACGCCCAGCTCGGCGTCGGGAGTGAACTCAAAATGACTGCGCAGCATGGTCATCAGCTGGCCCAATTCATCGGGGCTGAAAAAAGTCGGCGTGCCGCCACCCAGATGCAATTGCACCGCCTTGCGGTCAGTGCCAATCTGCGCGGCCACCAGCGCCATCTCTTTGTCCAGGTAGCGCAGGTATTCGGTCGCGCGGCCGTGCTCTTTGGTAATGATCTTGTTGCAGGCGCAAAAGTAGCAGAGTGACTCGCAAAAAGGCAGGTGCACGTAGATGGAAAGGGGCGGGTTGGCCGGGTTGTCCGTGCGCCGTCCAAGGTGCTCAAGGTAAGACTGTCCGGTAAAGCCTGCATTGAAACGGTCGGCGGTCGGGTAGGACGTGTAGCGGGGCCCAAGCGTGTCGAATTTGCGAATCAGTGCTTCGGACAGTTCGATATCGGGCTGGGGAGTGTTCATGGAGAAAAATCCAGGTGAGGTGGTGGGTGGTATTTTCCCGCAGTTCGGACCCGCCTCCTGGGCGGTGGAACTCATGCTCCTGGCATGATCACGAAGAAGTTTGATCCTGGTCAAGAGGTGATCAAGCCTTCAACCTGTCACAGCAGGCCGAGTTCAAGCTTGACCTCGTCGGTCATGGCGTCCATGCTCCAGGGCGGCTCCCAGACCAACTCGACATGCGCCGACTTGACGCCCTCGACCTCGCCCAGGCGAGCCTCGACAATGCCCGGAAAAGTGCCAGCCACCGGACAGGCCGGCGCCGTCAGCGTCATCTCGATCTCGATATGGCCCTCCGGATCGATGTCGAGCGTGTAGATCAGCCCCAGATCGAGAATGTTGACGTGGATTTCCGGGTCATAAATGGTGCGCAGCGCGGCAATCACGTTTTCCCTGAGCGCCTCATCGGCCACCGGCGCGATAAGGTCTTTCAGCGCCGACTGGAGGGTGTGCCAGGCCAGGGTCGCGCACTTCACGCGCGCCGGGAACTCGCGTACGCCGGCCAGCACCTCCAGCTTTCCAAGGTCCGGATCTGGCTCGGCATCGGCATCGGCATCAGTAACTAGGTGGTGAAATTTCTGGAAGATCTGTCCGGCCTCTGCGACCGTCTTTCCCTTCAGCGCCTCGGTCATCAGCGACGCGGACGCCGTCGAGATGGCGCAGCCCGAGCCTTCAAAGCTGACATCGGCGATGAGGTCGCCGTCAATCTGCAGATACACCGTGACCTGGTCGCCGCACAGCACGTTGTCGCCATGCGCGACATGCGTGTGGTGGGCCAGCGCATGGTGATTGCGCGGTGATTTGTAGTGATCAAAGATCACCTCCTGATAGAGGTCGCGCAGCTTGCTCATCGCTGAAACATCTCCTGTACCTGGTGCAGCCCGGCCACCAGCGCGTCAACCTCGGCGCGCGTGTTGTAGAGCGAAAACGACGCCCGTGCCGTGCCCGTGATGCCCAGTCGCTGCATCAGCGGCATGGCGCAGTGGTGGCCGGCGCGTATGGCGATGCCTTCGTGGTCCAGAATGGTGCCCACGTCGTGCGGATGAACGCCTGCCATCGTGAACGACAAAATGCTGGCCTTGTGGCGCGCCGTGCCGATAATTGTCAAGCCCTTGACGCCTGCCACCTGCGTTGTTGCGTAGTCGAGCAGGCCCTGCTCATGCGCGGCTATGGCGTCAAGGCCTATGGCTGACACATAGTCGATCGCCGCACCCAGGCCGATGGCGCCGGCAATGTGGGGTGTGCCGGCTTCAAACTTGTAGGGCAGGTCGTTGTATTCGGTCTTGCCGAAGCTGACCGACCGTATCATGTCGCCGCCGACCTGGTACGGTGGCATGGCTTCGAGCAGCGCCGCCTTGGCGTACAAAACACCAATACCGGTCGGGCCGAAAATCTTGTGCCCCGAAAAGGCATAAAAGTCGCAATCCAGCGCGCGTACATCGACGCCCAGGTGCGCGATGGCCTGCGCGCCATCGAGCAGCACCGGCACGCCCTGCGCGTGGGCCAATTCGATGATGCGCGCCACCGGCGTGATGCTGCCCAGCGCATTGGACAGGTGGGTGATGGCGACCAGCCGGGTGCTGGGTCCGAGCAGCCTGCTGAACATGTCGAGGTCAAGCTCGCCGGCATCATTGACCGGCGCCACGCGCAGTTCGGCGCCAGTCTGCCCGCAGGCCATTTGCCACGGCACGATGTTGGAATGGTGTTCCATCGCGCTGACAATGATGTTGTCTTGGTCTGTCAGACGCGGCCGCGCAAAGCTCTGCGCCACCAGGTTGATGGCTTCAGTCGTGCCGCGCACGAAGACGATTTCCCTGGTGCTGGCGGCGTTGATGAAACACCTGACCTTTTCGCGCGCTGCCTCATAGGCTTCCGTGGCGCGCTGGCTCAGGGTGTGCACTCCGCGGTGGACGTTGGCATTGCTGTGGCTGTAAAACGCGGCTTGGGCATCAATCACCGACTGCGGCTTTTGCGTGGTCGCGGCATTGTCAAGATAGACCAGCGGCCGGCCGTTGACGGTTTCGCGCAATAGCGGGAAGTCGCTGCGCCAGCGTGCGGCGCTGGCGCCTGCGGAGCCGTTCCGCTGGTCTGGCTGAAGCTGAAGTTCTGATTCCATTTTCATAAGAGTTCTCCTGAATTCGCAGCCTGTGGCAGGCGCGCCAGCAGCAGGGTTTCAAGCCTGCCGCGAAGGGCTGCAACGCGGATCGGCTCGATGACGTCGTGCGCGAAGGCATGCACCAGCAGTCTTCTGGCCAGCGCTTCCTCCACCCCGCGTGAGCGCAGATAAAAAAGCTGGGTTTCATCCAGTTGGCCTATGGTCGCGCCGTGGTCGCACCTGACGTCGTCGGCGTAGATTTCGAGCTGCGGCTGGGTGTCGATTTCCGCGTCCCTGGACAGCAGCAGGTTGTGGTTGACCTGATGGGCGTTGGTCTTTTGCGCGCCCGGATGCACGACAACCTTGCCGTTGAACACCGCGTGTGACTGGCCTTCGAGCACGCCGCGGTAGTTTTGCCGGCTGGTACCGTTGGGCTGGCAATGATCGATGCGCGTGTGGCTGTCCACATGCTGCTGGCCGCCAACCAGGTACAGGCCGTTGAGCGTGGCCTCGCAGTCGCTGGCACCGAACACCGTCGTGATGTCATGGCGTGTCAATGCGGCGCCCAGCGTGAAGGCGTGGGAGGCCAGCCGGCTGCCCTGCTGCTGGACGGCGTGAATGCCCGCCATGTGGAAGGCGCCGCTGGCTTCCTGCTGCAGCTTGTGGTGCGCTATGCCGGCGTTTGCCGCCGCGAAGATGCGGGTGACCGCGTTGGTGAAATAAACCGCGCCATCGGCTCCTGCGTAATGCTCAACCACGCTGGCTTGCGCGCCGGACTCGGCCACGATCACGTTGCGCAGATGGCTCGCGCAGCCCGAGCCGGTCGAGATGAAGAGAAGATGCAGCGGCTCTTCCAGGACGACTCCGCGCTTGAGATGCAGGTAAGCGCCGTCGGCCATGAAGGCGGCGTTGAGGGCATCAAAGGCGGGTAAGGGCTCTTCGCTGGCGAGCCAGGGTTCCAGCGCTTCGGGAGACGCTTTCAAGGCCTGCGCAAGAGTCGTCAATGTGACTCCTTCGGGCAGCTGGCCGGGGGACGACAGCGCCGGCGAATAGTGCCCGTTATGAAATACCAGCAGATGGGCGGCCTTTTTATCCAGCGTGAAGCGGTCGAAGACGGCACGTGCATCACCGGCATCACCGGTCTCGGGGCCGGCAAAGGGTGCGGCCAGAAAGCCATGCTTTTCAAACCCGGCGACGCTGGTGTACTTCCATTGCTCGTCATGCCGGGTGGGAAAGCCTTTCCCCGCGAAGGCATCAAGCGCCCCGGCGCGCAGGCGGGCCAGCCAGGGCAGCTTGCCGCCGGGCAGGGCAGCGGCAACGCGCGCATGGTCGGCGAGATAGTGGTCTCTGGCGCTGGTAGTCATTGGCTTACCGCCGCACGAAAAGGCTTCAGGGGTTTCGGGCTTGCCGCTGGCGCCGCTGGTGTCGCGTCAAGCCAGCCGTAGCCGCGCTCTTCGAGTTCCAGCGCGAGTTCCTTGCCGCCGGTTTTGACGATGCGCCCGTGCGAGAGCACATGCACGAAGTCGGGCACCACGTAGTCCAGCAGGCGCTGGTAATGCGTGACCAGAATCATCGCCCGATCCGGGCTGCGCTGGGCATTGATGCCCTTGGCAACGAGCTGCAGCGCGTCGATATCCAGGCCTGAATCCGTTTCATCAAGAATGGCCAGACGGGGTTCGAGCAGCGCCATCTGCAGGATTTCGTTGCGCTTTTTCTCGCCGCCCGAAAATCCTTCATTGACCGAGCGATAGAGCAGTTCCTCGTTCATGTCCATCTGCTTCATTTTTTGCTTGATGAGCTTGAGAAAATCCATCGCATCGAGTTCGGGCAGACCCCGGTGCCTGCGCACGTTGTTCAGCGCGGTTTTCAGCAGGTAGACGTTGCTCACGCCCGGGATTTCCACCGGATACTGAAAGGCGAGAAACACGCCTTCGCGCGCCCGCTCCTCAGGGCTCAGCGCCAGCAGGTCACGCCCCTGGTAGAGCACCTCGCCGCTGGTGACCTCGTAGCTGTCGCGCCCGGCCAGCACTTGCGCCAGTGTGCTTTTTCCCGAGCCGTTAGGCCCCATGATGGCGTGCACTTCGCCAGCGTTCACGCTGAGGTCGAGACCGCGCAATATCGGGGTCTTGTCAACCGAGGCGTGCAGTTGGGTGATTTTCAGCATGATTCTTGTTTCTCCAGGGTTTAGCCGACGCTGCCTTCCAGGCTCACGCTCATCAATTTTTGTGCTTCCACGGCGAACTCCATGGGCAGCTCCTTGAACACCTCCTTGCAGAAACCGTTGACGATCATCGACACCGCGTCTTCCGCCGATAGTCCGCGCTGGCGGCAGTAAAACAGCTGGTCTTCGCCTATGCGGGAGGTTGAGGCCTCATGTTCGACGCTGGCGCTCGGGTTCCTGACCTCGATGTAGGGGAAGGTGTGCGCGCCGCATTGATCACCGAGCAGCAGCGAGTCGCATTGCGAGTGGTTGCGGGCGCCCTCGGCGTTTTTCATCATCTTCACCAGGCCGCGGTAGGTGTTCTGGCCATGTCCGGCGGAAATTCCCTTGGACACGACCGTGCTTCGGGTGTTGCGACCCAGGTGAATCATCTTGGTGCCGGTGTCGGCCTGCTGATGGTTGTTGGTCAGAGCCACCGAGTAGAACTCGCCGATCGAGTTGTCGCCGCGCAGCACGCAGCTGGGGTATTTCCAGGTGATGGCGGAGCCGGTTTCCACCTGGGTCCATGAAATATGCGAGTTCACGCCCCGGCAATCGCCGCGCTTGGTCACGAAGTTGTAGATGCCGCCCTTGCCGTCCTTGTCGCCCGGATACCAGTTCTGGACGGTTGAATATTTGATCTTCGCGTTGTCCAGCGCCACCAGTTCCACCACGGCGGCGTGCAGCTGGTTCTCGTCGCGCATGGGCGCCGTGCAGCCTTCCAGGTAGCTGACATAAGCGCCTGCGTCGGCAATGATCAGGGTCCGCTCGAACTGGCCGGTGTCCTTGGCGTTGATGCGAAAGTAGGTCGACAGCTCCATCGGGCAGCGCACGCCGGGCGGGATGTAGCAGAAAGAGCCGTCGGAAAACACCGCGGCATTGAGCGCGGCGAAGAAGTTGTCGGCGTAGGGCACCACCGAGCCCAGGTATTGACGCACCAGCTCGGGGTGTTCGCGCACCGCGTCCGAAAAGGAGCCGAAGATGATGCCCAGCGCGGACAGCTTGTCCTTGTAGGTCGTGCCGACGGAGACGCTGTCGAATACCGCGTCCACCGCGACGCCGGCCAGGCGCTCGCGTTCATGCAGTGGAACGCCGAGCTTTTCGTAGGTGCGCAGTAGTTCGGGGTCCACATCGGCCAGGCTTTTCGGGCCATCCTTCATGGATTTCGGGGCTGAGTAATAAATGATGTCCTGGTAGTCGATGGCCGGGTATTTCACCGTTGACCAGGTAGGCTCCTTCAGCGTCAGCCAGTGCCGAAACGCCTTCAGCCGCCATTCCAGCATGAAGGCCGGTTCGTTCTTGCGCGCTGAAATGAGGCGGACCGTTTCCTCTGTCAAGCCGCGCGGGAGGCTGTCGTTTTCAAGCTCGGTGACAAAGCCGTGGCGGTATTCATTGCCAATGACGTCGTCAAGCACGGTGTCGGTTTCGGTCATGCGGCCTCCCTGCTGCTTGCGTGGCGTGCTGGCGACGCCGGCGCGGGCATGATGGCGCTGGCATCAACCGGCCGGGCGACCGCCACGGGGCTGATCATCTCGGCGAGCGTGATGTTCCGCAGCACGCCAATCACCGCCTGGTTGATGCGTTGCCAATTGGCGCGCACCGCGCAGCCGGTTTCCTGCGCGCACAGCCCGGGGGTAATGCTGCATTCGGTCATGCCAATCGGGCCATCCATGGCGTGGATGATGTCGACCAGCGAGATTTTCTCGGCCGAACGGGCCAGCAGATAGCCACCCTTGGCGCCGCGCAGCGAAACCACCAGTCCGCCCCGCGCCAGAATCTTGAGGATTTTGCTGACCGTCGGGACTGGCACCTGAATCGCCGCGGCGATCTCGGGCGCGCTTTTGCTGCGGTCGGCATCGCGAATCATGGCCGTCATGACGACGGTGCCGTAGTCGGCCATCTTGCTCAGTTTAAGCATGCTTGTTACCGGTGATCTCTAAACAGTACCAATATAGTCCTGTTAATGAAATTCAACAAACTTCGCAGCGAAAAACCTTGATGGCAGCCGGGGTTGATTGCCAGCTGTCAAAGCCGCTGGCCTACGCTGAAAGCTTTACTTTCGAATGTCACCTAGTCCTACGCGGTGTATCCGAATCATCTGTTACAAATGGATGACACGGGCGAAAGTCTCTGGGGTCTTGAAAAAACCATGGACCTGAGCTTTGAAGACTGTTTTAAGCCTGTCTTTTCAGGTATTCCGGAAAGAAATCATGACCAGAAAAATCAAACCCCTCCTGATGGCCGGCCTTGTTGCGCTCACCGCCATGTCTGCATTGCTGGCGGGCGGCGTGGCTCAGGCCGCCACGCCTTACGCCACGGCTTCGGTTCAGGGCGCACTCGCGCCCGGCGTGTATGGCCGCATCGAGATTGGCAATGCCCCGCCACCGCCCCTGGTGTATGTGCAGCCCGTGATCATTCAGCGGGCACCGGTATTTGTGGAACAGCCGCCGCTGTATTTGCACGTGCCACCCGGACACGCCAAGAAGTGGTCCAAGCACTGCGCACGCTACAACGCCTGCAACCGTCCCGTCTATTTCGTTAAGGTTCGCGGTGATGATGACTTCGAGAGGCGAAAGGGCCAGGACAAGCATCGCGGCTACCGGGATGACCGGGGCGGCCGGGAATGGGGTCACGACGATGACCACGGCAAGGGCCATGGCAAGGGAAAAGGCCACGACAAGGGCCATCGGGACTGATGTCTGGATCTGTGCGATGAGGGCTGAGGGCTCCCGTTCTGTTTGTCTGTCACTCTGAAACAAGCGCCAGCCCGCAGACGAGCGGCCTCATTGTGAGAAGATCACGGCTAATTTGCAAGGAACGCATGAAAGCAATCTGGAAAGGCGCAGTCATTGCGCAAAGCGACGATACCGTGGTGCTTGAAGGCAACCATTACTTCCCCGAGAACTCGCTCAACCGCGAGTTCGTCACCTTCAGCAATCATCACACGACCTGCGCCTGGAAGGGGCAGGCCAGCTACTACTCCTTGCTGGTCGATGGGGAGATGAACACCGATGCGGCCTGGTACTACCCCGAGCCCAAATCCGGCGCCGAGAATATCCAGGGCCATGTGGCTTTCTGGAAAGGCGTGAAGATCGAAGCCTGAGTTCCCGGGAATCAGGCATTGACCGGAGGCGGCGGCTGCATGAGAATCTTTTCATGGTTTTCAAGGAGACCGCGTCATGTTCGAGCACATTCTGGTTCCCGTCGATGGTTCTTCAACGGCACGTCAGGCCATCAACAAGGCGCTGCTCGTCGCCGAAAAATTCAGCAGCACGGTGACGCTGATCTATGTCATAGACCCCTACGCCTTCACCGGCGTCGGTACTGATTTTTCCTATGGCCAGAGTGAATACCTCGGCGCGGCCACGGCAGAGGCGCAGGAAGCCATCAGCGCCGCAACACGGATTTTCGAGGAGCACGGCATTCCCGTGAAAGGCTCGGTGGTGGAGGGCCATACGGTGTATCGAAGCATTCTCGATACCGCCGAAGCCGTCAATGCAGACCTGATTGTCATGGGCTCACACGGTCGCCGGGGGCTGGAGAAACTCGTGCTCGGCAGCGTGACGGCCCAGGTGCTCTCGCATGCCCACCTGTCGGTGCTGGTGGTTCGCGACTGAGCGCCGCGTCAGGCTGTGCTGCGTCCCGTTTTTCCCAAGGAGTTTTTATGGAATTGTTGAATCACGATCTGGCGCATGAGTTTCCCCAGTACCTGGAGAAGATGCGTGCGCTGAAAGCGACCGACGCGCATTTTGCGAGTCTTTTTTCCCGCTACGATTCAGAAAATCAGGGCATCATCAAGTACGAGCACGGTGTTGGCGCGATCACCGATGAAGCCCTTGAGGCATTGAAGAAAAAGAGGCTGAAAATAAAGGACGAGATCTACAGCCTGCTCAAAGCCGGCTAAAACCCCTGTCGCGGATGGTTTTTGTACTGAATTGCCTTATTGCCCAGTATCCACGGTCATTGTTTGCTATCAAAATTGATGTGCGAGTTGACCCGGGGCTCTCGCTCTCTCGGTTAGGGCAGCGCGTCGGGTTGATTCGTCAGGCTTTTTCATCAAACTGAAACACCGCCGCGCTACGCTGTCTGCTTGATGAACTTCGGCACTAGTACATCAACACATAAATTTAGAAACATAATGACGGCCTAGTTTTTTGTCCGCGTCCTGCCGGGTAAAGTTCCACTCGATGATTTGCTTTTCCTCATTGCGGGCTTGCTGCCA
>JBKJKI010000302.1:0-21288 GCA_046597475.1 Polaromonas sp.
GAACTTCTCGATCTCGGGAAAGCTGATGTCCACCTGGGCGCGCTCCTCGCGCGCGCGCCGCGCCAGCAGCTCGGGCAGGCGGTGCAGGGTCTGCGGGCCGAACACCACGTCCACGTAGGGCGCGCGCTGGATGATGGCCGCGCCTTCCTGGCTGGCGACGCAGCCGCCGACGCCGATCAGCACGCCTTTTTCCTTCAGGTGCTTGACGCGGCCCAGGTCGCTGAAGACTTTTTCCTGCGCCTTTTCGCGCACCGAGCAGGTGTTGAACAGGATCAGGTCGGCCTCGTCAACGTTTTGCGTCGGCTCATAGCCCTCGGCGGCGCGCAACACGTCGCTCATCTTGTCCGAGTCGTACTCGTTCATCTGGCAGCCGAAGGTTTTGATGAAGACTTTTTTGCTCATGATGTACTACTGAATTGATAGCTAACCAAGGCCGTAGCTAGCGGACTTGAAGCTTGTTTGATCTAAAAAACAGGAAAATCGGGGCTGGTGGGCCAGCCTTTGCCGATCTTTGCCGCTCAGGGCGTCTTGGCGCCTGCCGCTGGCGCGGCGTCCGCGCTGCTGCCAAAGCTGAACCAGGGGCTTTTGCTGCCCGGCCGCTTTTCCAGGGCTTCCTCACCGTTGAGAATCCAGACCTCGTGGACATGGCCGGCGCTCTCGCGGGTGTAGTTGACCACCAGTTTCTGGTTCACCAGCGCGCCCGACATCACCAGCAAATTGTTGGCGTCGCGGATGCGCGAGCCGACCGACAGCCGGTCTTCCTTGCCGTCCAGCGTGATGGCCGGCGGCGCCAGCACCACCAGTTCGCCGCGGCGTGCGGCGGTCGGAAACTGCCTGACTGCGGGCTTGAATTCGGCGGCGGTCTGGGCTCTGGCGGGCAGGGTGGCCAGGTTGGCTGATATGGCCAGCGCGAAGGCAAGGCCGAGGAGATGCGGAGTGCAGCGGTTCATGGTGTATGTCCAGAGGCTGTGGGTGGAGGGTCGGGGGAAACCGCTCATTATCTCAGGCCTGCCTGCCAGGGCGAAAAACCGCCCACGGCGGCCTTACAGCCCCAGCGACTCAAACAGGCTGTCCATGCGCGCCGTCACTGCGGCATCCATGGTGATGGTGCGGCCCCATTCGCGCTGGGTTTCGCCGGGCCATTTGTTCGTGGCATCGAGCCCCATCTTGCTGCCCAGTCCGCTCACAGGCGAGGCAAAGTCGAGGTAGTCGATGGGGGTGTTTTCCACCGTCATGGTGTCGCGCGCCGGGTCCATGCGGGTGGTGATGGCCCAGATCACTTCGCGCCAGTCGCGCACATTGACGTCGTCATCGACCACGACGATGAACTTGGTGTACATGAACTGGCGCAGATGGCTCCACACGCCCATCATCACGCGGCGGGCGTGACCGGGGTAGGCCTTTTTGATTCGCACCAGCGCGAGCCGATAACTGCAGCCTTCGGGCGGCAGATAAAAATCAAGAATTTCCGGGAACTGGCGCTGCAGCAGCGGAATGAACAGTTCGTTCAGCGCCATGCCCAGCACCGCCGGCTCGTCGGGCGGCTTGCCGGTGTACGTGGAGTGGTAAATCGGCTCGCGCCGCATCGTGATGCGGTCCACGGTGAAGACCGGAAACTCGGCCTGCTCGTTGTAGTAACCGGTGTGGTCGCCATACGGCCCTTCGAGCGCATGCTGGTAGCCACTGGCATGGATGGCGTCAGGATAGATGTGGCCTTCGAGCACGATTTCAGCCGAGGCCGGCACGCGCAGCGGCACGCCCAGCGCCTTCACCACCTCGGTGCGCGCGCCGCGCAGCAGGCCGGCGAACTGGTATTCGGACAGGCTGTCGGGCACGGGCGTGACCGCGCCCAGGATGGTGGCCGGATCGGCGCCCAGCGCCACGGCGACCGGATAGGGCTGGCCGGGGTGCGCGGCGCAGTGCTCGCGGAAATCCTGCGCGCCGCCCCGGTGCGCCAGCCAGCGCATGACGAGCTGGTTGCGTGAGAGAACCTGCTGGCGGTAGATGCCCAGGTTCTGCCGCGCCTTGTGCGGCCCCTGCGTGATGACCAGGCCCCAGGGGACGAGCGGCGCGACGTCGCCGGGCCAGCAGTGCTGTACCGGCAGACGTGCCAGATCGACGTCATTGCCTTCCCAGACCACTTCCTGGCAGGGCGCCGAGCTGCGCTCTTTGGGCGCCATGTGCCACAGCGTCTTGAGCAGACCGCCCATGCCCAGCATGTCCTTGAATCCACTGGGTGGCGCGGGCTCCTTGAGCGCGGCGAGCAGCTCGCCGAACGGCCGCAGGCCCGCCAGGTCGGCCACGCCCATGGCACGCGCCACGCGCGCCGGCGTGCCGAAGAGGTTGGCCAGCACCGGCATGCTGTGGCCGGTCGGCTGCTCGAACAGCAGCGCCGGGCCGCCGGCGCGCAGCACGCGGTCGCACAAGGCCGTCATTTCGAGGTGCGGCGAGACCGGCTGCTGGATGCGGCGCAACTCGCCGGATTGCTCCAGCTGGTGAATGAAATCGCGCAAATCCTGGTAGGGCATGGGGAAAATGGGTTGTCAGCGTAATTTTTTAACAAAACAGGGCGCTAGCCCTTGTACTACGGGCGCTATTTGCTATTGTTTTTATAGAGACGATGGTTCGCCGGGCTCAGGCTGCTTCTGAAGGCGCCAGTCCCTGCCAGCGCGCCGCCAGGCTGTGGGGTATGTCGAGCAGGTCAAGCGCGCGCGCCACGCTGTGGTCGACGATGTCGGCTATGGACTGCGGGCGCAGGTAGAACGCTGGCAGCGGCGGGGAGAGAATGCCGCCCATTTCGGTCACGCTGACCATGTTGCGCAGGTGCCCGAGGTGTAGCGGCGACTCGCGCACCAGCAGCAGCAGGCGGCGGCGCTCTTTCAGCACCACGTCGGCGGCGCGCGTCAGCAGCTTGTCGCCCAGACCGTGCGCCACGGCCGCCAGCGTGCGCATGGAGCAGGGCGCGATGACCATGCCGCTGCACTGAAAGGAGCCGCTGGCAATCGTCGCGCCGACGTTGCGGTTGTCGTGCAGCTGGTCCGCCAGGGCCTCGACCGAGGCGCGGTCCATGTCCAGCTCGTGTTGCAGGGTGCGCCAGCCGGCGTCTGACACGACCAGGTGCGACTCGACATCCGCCATGCCTTGCAGCACCTGCAGCAGGCGCACGCCGTACACGGCGCCGCTGGCGCCCGAGATGGCGACGATGATGCGGCGCGGCGCGGCGCCGCTCATCCGGCCGCCGTCAGGGTCTGCCCGCTGGCTTGCTCGGTTGCGCCGCCGGGCGCGGTGCGCAGGTCGGTTTTCACCTGTTCCAGCAGCTCTGCCGCCTGGGCCGGGTCGAAGTCTTCGTGCTGGCGCTTTCTCACGCCGTATTGCTGCAGCTGGTAGTGGCGCTCGGGCTCAATGCCGTGGCGCGCCAGGCTGCTTTTTACGCACACCAGCGGGCAGCCATCGAGCGCAATGATGGGCCGGCCCGAGCGCGCGGTTTTGAGCAGGCTGGGCACGTCGCCGCCGACGCCGGCGATGCACGACATCTCGGCCACGCCGCTGCGGTCCAGCCGCACCGCGACGTGGTTGGCCAGTTGCGCGGCGCTGGAGCAGCCGGAGCAGGCATAAACCAGGGGACGATTTGTTGCGGGTGCGGGCATTTTCTATCTCCCGGCAGACGATGCTGCTTTTGCTGATCGCCATTGCCTCAGGCGTGCCAGCACCTGCTGCGGCGCCCACTGCTGCAGGTCGAGCACCGGCAGTTCCAGCGCGTCGAGCGCGTTCTTGACGACCAGACCCAGTTCGGTGTCGCCCTCTATGGACATGCGCCGGCTGAAAAAGAGTGTGTCCGGGTCTTCCTGGCGCTGCGCCAGCCGCAAAAAATCATGGGCGCTGGCGCTCAGCGTCAGATCGGTGGCCTGTTGCCTGGGGCAGGCGGCAAAACGTTCGCCTGTCCAGGCAAAGTCAAAAGTCAGGCGGGCATCGCGCACATGAATACGCAGCTTTTTATCCAGCAAAAACTGGCGCACATCGCCAGGCAGCTGGCGCGCCAGGCTCAGGTTGAGCGCGGTCACCAGCAGCAGCGAGCCCGGATAGGCGGGCAGGCCGGACAGCAGCGCTGCGACGGCTTGGGGCACTTCGAAGGAAGAAGGGGCAGTCATTTCAGTCCAGGGGGTCAGGCCACATACAGCAGCACGGTGAAAAAATGGCAGATGCTGCCCGCGAGCACGAACAAATGCCACAGGCCGTGGCCATGGCGCACCTTGTGGTCGGTGGCGTAAAAAACAATGCCCAGCGTGTAGCAGGCGCCGCCCGCCGCCAGCCAGCCAAAGCCGGCCGGCGTGAGCGCATGCCACAGCGGTGAGACCACCGCCATGGCAAGCCAGCCCATGAGCACGTAGATCACCAGCGAGAGCACGCGCGCGCCACTGGCAAGCCAGATTTCCTGGGCTATGCCGAACAGCGCCAGCGCCCAGATCACGCCGAACAGCCACCAGCCCCAGCCGCCGCGCAGCGACACCAGCGCAAACGGCGTGTAGGTGCCGGCAATCAGCAGGTAGATCGAGCAGTGGTCGAACTTGCGCAGCACGTTCTTGGCGCCGGTGCCGCGCACGCTGTGGTACAGCGTGGAGAAAACATAAAGCGTCACCAGCATGGCGCCATAGACGCTGAAGCTGACGATCTTCCAGGGGTCCCCCAGACGGGCGGCGAGCACGATCAGCAACGCCGAGCCGGCCAGCGCCAGCGCCGCGCCAAGCAGGTGGCTGATGCTGTTGAAGCGCTCGCCGTGGTACATGGCGTTCAGGCCTGTGCCAGCCTTGACACTTGCTCCAGCCCTGGGCGGCCGTGCCAGTAGCCATTGCAGCCCTGTTCGGGCATCAGCGGCTGCAGGCGCGCCCATGCCTCGCCCGGTGCCAGCGCCCTGGTCCGCGCCGCATCGAACAGCGCAATCACTTCGGCGCTGTGTTGCGCCTGCGGGCTCAGGCGGACCACATCAACGCCCAATGCGTGCATGTCGTCCAGCGTGTCAATCAGGTTGCAGACGCGCGACGACTGGGTCTGCGTGCCATTGAGCACCAGGAATTCTTCGCTCTCGCGGGTTTTCAGCAGCAGGCCGTCGGGATGCTCCAGGCAGCTGAAGCGGCAGTCGTCCTTGGGCAGGTTGCGGTGGCGCGCGGTGAAGCAGCGCGCCGAGTAGGCCAGCGGCATGCGGCCGTAGGCAAACACTTCGGTTTGCAGCCCGTCGGGCCGGCCCTGCTGCAGTACGGCCAGGTCGCTCCGATTCATCTCCAGCGGCATCACCCAGCGGCGCGCCCCCAGCGAAGCCATCCATTGCAGCGAAGGCAGGTTGTAGAGGTTGAGGTGCGGTCCGGCCACGAAGGGCCGCTTGCCGGCCAGGCGCTGCACCGCGCCCATGTCATTGGCTTCAACGCCGAAACTGCCATTGGCGGCAATCTTGTGCATGGTCGCCACCTCGGCGCCCGATTCGAGCAGCACCTGCGTGGACAGCACGACCTCCTTGCCTGCCTCCTGCAACAGGGTGGCGATGGCCAGCCAGTCGGCCAGGCGCAATTCGTGGCGGCGCGAACACACGGTTTCACCCAGATAAACCACATCGACACTGGTTGCCGCCATGGCTTCGTAAAAGCTGAAGACGGTGTCGCGCGGCCAGTAGTACTGGATGGGGCCGAGGGAGATTTTTAAATGGGAAGTTGTCATTATTTCCAGGGCCGGTGGTAGGCACCCAGCGTGTGCTGCTGGCCTTCGGCCACTTTGTCCAACCCGGCCATCCAGGCCGGTTTGGGCGCGTAGCGGTGCGGATTGGCGGTGCAATGGTCAATGGCTTCCCGCCACACCTTGGTGACTTGGGCGACATAGGCCGGGCTGCGCTGGCGGCCTTCTATCTTGATGGCGCGCACGCCCATCTTCATCAGTTGCGGCAGCAGCTCCAGCGTGTTCAAGCTGGTGGGTTCCTCGATGGCGTAATAGTTTTCATCATCGCCGACATCAAATCGCCCCTTGCACAGCGTGGGGTAGCCGGCGTTTTCGCCATCGGCATAGCGGTCGATCAGCACACCGTTCAGGCGCGACTCCAGTCCCTTTGGGGTTTGCTGCCAGCGCACGGCTTTGGCTGGCGAACACACGCCGTGCGTGTTGGGCGACTCGCCCGTGACGTACGAGGAGAGCGCGCAGCGCCCCTCGACCATCACGCACAGGCTGCCAAAGCCGAAGACCTCGATTTCCACGGCTGTTTTGTCAATCACCTGCTCGACCTGGGTCAGCGACAGCACCCGCGGCAGCACCGCGCGCACCACGCCAAACTGCTCGCGGTAGAAATTGATGGCGTCGTAATTGGTCGCCGAGCCCTGCACCGACAGATGCAGTCGCAGCCGTGGGTGGTGTGCCGCCGCATACTGCATGAGCCCCGGGTCGGCCAGGATCACGGCGTCCACACCCAGGTCCACCGCTTGGTCGAGCGCCGATCGCCACAGGCCGGGCTTGGACGCCTGTGGGTAGGTGTTGAGCGCCATGAACACCCTGGCGCCGCGGGCGTGGGCGTAGCTGATGCCGGTGGCAATGGCTGCCTCGTCAAAATTGAGTCCGGCAAAATTGCGCGCGTTGGTGGCATCGCGCAAGCCAAGGTAAACGCAGTTCGCGCCATGGTCAACGGCGGCTTTCAGGGCGGGAAGACTGCCTGCCGGACAGACCAACTCGAAGGGTAGGGGTGAGAGTGGGGCGACAGGGTCTGCGGCCTCGGCAAAACGGGGAGAGAATTCCATGCGGATAGGGTTCTGAGGCTAACTCCGGAGTGGAGCAATGCACTGCATGGAAGAGTACGCCTGTCCGGGCTGGCGTGTTTTGATCTCCGTCAATGGGTGGGCAATGCGCTGCCTCTTGATCGGAAGAGCAGTTGTCACCCTCGTGCAGGCTCTATTCCAGGCATCGCAAGTGGGCCGCCGGCCTAATGGTTTCTGATGGCGCTGGTGAGAGAGTCGTTGAGCGTGCTCTGCAGGTTCAGGCTCTTCAAGATGCCCAGGCTGTTGGTGGTGGCCTGGATCACGGTCTGGTTGCGGATCGTCTGGTTGTTCAGCGTGTTCTGAATGTAGGTTGCAAACGGGATCGTCGCTGCGCCCGGGTCCACGGTGTTGCCCGGGCCGTTTTGCACGACCAGGGTTTGTGAGGCGATCTTCTGGTTGAGAGCCATGACTTGGGACGACGTGAGCCTGGAGATGTCGCCGACCTGAAACGATGTGCTGGTCATCAGCTGGCCGTTGACATACACCGCGCGGCTGATGCCAAACGAGACGACAAGGCCAGAACCCAGATCGAAGCCGCCGCGCAATTGGTCCAGCGTACGGTCGCTGGCTGCAAGCCATAGGTCGTCCTCTTCTGGCTGCGCCGTCAGGTTTTGCGCCTGACTGGTACCGGCCATCAGCAGTGCGCACAGAAGAGCAAGCGGCCATTGTTGACGAGAGATTCTGGCCTTTTTGGCCATGAGGAGCGAGCGGTTCATCAGAAGTCTCCCGGCCCGAGCGCGGGCATGGTGATGCCTGCAAGGCTATCCCGGTTGACTCCGGCCGTTAGCGGTGCCTGGGGCGCGGCACGCCAATCCGCAGCAAGGTTGAAGCGAGCGAATTCCATGCGGTTGTGAATGACAAAAAGCAGACGGCTTTGCCAGCTGGCCTCGAATACCGCGCGTGGCACGGCACGAGTCCCATTGGCCGGATCACCTATCAGCACGCGGCCACCGCGCAGTCCCTTGATCACGACAAAATGCATATAGCCGTTCTCGTTGATCAGTGCGATGGCCGGCAGGCGCGCTTCAATAAGCTTTTCCAGTGGCTGCTCGAAGCCGTCAGCCTCGAAGCCCCGGGCCTGCAAGAACCGTTTCATGTCCAGCAGTGAAAATCCTTCCTGCCTGATTTTTGTCTGGTCTCCGTTGCGGTACATGTACTCAAAGACCGTGCTCTCGCTTACCGGCACGCCGTAATGGTGGGTCAGCAGCGTCGCCAGGGCAGCCGAGCCACAACTGAAATCGAATTGTTGCATCAGTGTGCTGCTCGAACGACCCTGCTTGATGCTGGTGACGGGCATGACAACGTCGCCGCCGCCCATCGAGGTCAGGTAAACCTGTTCTGCCCCCGCTGCCGTAGCCAGGAGAGCCGTGAGCGACAGGGACGCGAGCAGGCAGCGCATGGGGACTCCAGTCAATTCATCTTCAGGTTAACAATCATGGCGTTCTGGATCAGCACGTTGGCGCCAGTGTTCTGGATGACAAGCGGCATCCCGCTCATGTTGGAAAACGCGCCCGAACTGATGGTGTTGCTTCCCGTCGGCACATTGATGGCCGTGTTGTTGCTCGTGGTGCCCGTCAGATCCATCTCGTTGTGAACAAATTCACTTCCTCCGCGGAGCCTCTCCAGCGTGGCAGTTGAAACCGGTTTGTCGAACCCGGCGGTCTGAGCGACGGAACTCTCTGTCGCCTGCAGGACTGGTGAAGATTGCGCGAACGCCTGCGTCGGCAGCACGATGGCCAGTGCCACAACAGCGAGCCACGGGCTATGGGTTATTTTCATTTCTTCCCCCTTCAGTATTCGATGGAGGCGAGTCGGCATCAACCCTGGCGCGGACGCCACGATCAATGCCGACTGAGAGCTTACTTGCCGACTTGCAGGTTGGCCTGTACGTTCACGCTTTGCTGAACCAGCGCAGCTATGCCGCTGTTTTGCGACACGACCAGAACGCCGGCTGCCGACGCTGCGACGCCAGACATGGTGTTGGCCATGCTGAACGTGCCAGCGTTGACGCTGTTGCTGCCGCCAGCGCCGCCTGAGGCACCACCACCAGCGCCACTTGAGCCGCCATTAGCTACGTTGCCGCCACTGGCCGAGTTGCCGCCAGCGCCGCCTGAGGCACCACCACCAGCGCCGCTTGCGCCGCCAGTGGCCACATTGCCGCCGCCAGAGCCACTGCCGCCACTGCCGCCTGCGCCAGCACCGCCTCCACCGCCGCTGCCCGCGGTGGCTGTGCCGCTTGTGGCACTGCCACTGGCGGCGGCGCCACTGGCGGCGGCGCCGCCTGCACCTCCAGAACCATTCCCCCCGGTACGAGTTCCGGCGCCCGCAGTGCTGGTCGCGCTTCCGCCAGCGCCTTCATTTTCGTTGGCGTTAGCCCGTCCGCTCTCGGCACTGCCTCGGGCACTGCCGCCCCGGGCACTGCCGCCTCTGCCGGATTCGGCATCGCCGCTCCTGGCGGTGCTGGTGGCGCGGCCGGACCTGGCATTGCCGCCATCGCCGCCTTCTGCTCCACTGCCATTGCCGGCTCTTCCGCCCACACCGATGCCGACTGAAAGGGCGCCGCCGCCCCGGCCGCTGTCGCCGCCCTCGGCCCTGCCGCCATTGCCGCCATCACCTTTGCCGCTTGCGCGGGCGCTTCCGACCTTGCCGCTGTCGCCGCCCTCAGCCTTGCCGCCATTGGCGTTACCTTCGTTGTAGGCGGTATTGCCGAGGCCGTGAATCCTGATGTTGGTAACTTCTCCTTCCAGCTTGCTGATGGCTATGGCTTTGGAGGTGTTGAAGGAGTTGCTGAAGTTGGCGCTGGCCGCTCCACCGTTGTTGGCTGCGGCGGTGCCGTAACCCCGGGCACTGGCTTCGCCTTCGGCGTTCTTGTAGCTGCTGCTGTCCGATTTGCTAACCGTTTTGGTTTTGTTGTACGAGTTCGTGGCAGTTCTCGTGTCCGTGTCCGTCTTCGTGATAGTTTTCGTATCGTTGTACGAGCCCGTGGTCGTCTTCGTATCCGTGTCCGTTTTCGTGCTCGTGTTCGTATTTGTACTCGTATTGGCGCCAGTCGTGGACTCCTGCTCGCTGGTCTGCTCGTTAGCCGCATAAGCCGCACCACTCAAGCCGAACGCAATTGCAATGGCCGAAGCCAGAAGTGTCGTTTTCATGGAACCTCTCCTTGGATAATTCAAGTTGATTGAACAAACTGCCTTGGTGAATTGCGTTTCCGCAAATCTGAGACGTTTAAGCAACTTCGGTGCCAGGCTCTTTCATGAAATGGCCAAGGCCATGATCCTGTTGGAGATAGCGTAAAACGGTGGTGTTACGACCTGAGAAAGACGCCATCCCACGGGGCTTTTCGGGGGTGGAGCGTCACATAAGGTTGACGGTCATGCGATCCCCTTGAACTGGAGTGACAGCACTGTTCCTGGTGACATCACTGTCCTTCTCACTGAGACAGGCAATTTACCCGGTGCCACATGGAATCCGTTGACTTGAGGGGCTGTGCAACCGTGGGTGTCTCGGTTTTGTGACGCTGCTGATGATGCTGATACCGGCTATTGATCGAGGTGGCTATTCAGTTGCCGGGTAAACGGTGCGCAAGGCCACGTCAGTACTGAGTTTTCCAGTTGTGGTCCGGCATAAATAGGGGTGCCTCATGCGTGCGACAGAACCTCGGTTTTGCTGCGGAAGGGTTACCTTCACTTGCAATTTGTTTCTTGCATGTAATCGGGTGTATCGCCTACGCTAGAAACAAGAAAAAGTGAAGGTCCACACCGTGCGACCGTTTGGAAGGGAGACGTCATGAACCCATGCCGCAACAATGGGCCTTTGGCCATTCTTGCCTGTTCCGCGTTGGCCATAACAGCAACGGCATCCCATGCTCAGGGATTGCCGGTGGTGAGTGATGATGGAGGCGCACGGATAGAGTTGATGCAGCAGCAGCTGACCGAGCAAGCCCGGCAGATAGAAACACTCAAGCAGGCGGTAGCCGAACAGGAGGCGCGTCACCGCGAATTGCAGCGCTCACTGGGCCAAGACCAGCCCGCCGTCGCTGGGCGGACTGAGGGTGGACCGGCGTCTTCAGCGCAAGACGTAACCAATTTGCCCGACACCACGCGACGGGTCGTGCGCGTTGGGGCTGCGCCAAGCCAAGAGCAGCAGCCGCCGGCGGTGGCTACCTTGTTCGACCAGCCAGGAATCCTCACCCCAAAGGGCAAATATGTGCTGGAGCCCTCGGTGCAGTACAGCTACTCCTCCAGCAACCGGGTGGCATTGGTGGGTTACACCATTATTCCGGCGCTGGTGATTGGCCTGATCGACGTGCGGGAGGTCAAGCGCAATACCGTTACGGGCGCCTTGACAACACGCTACGGGCTGACGAATCGGCTGGAAGTGGAGGCAAGGCTGCCCTACATGTACCGGTCCGACGCAACGGTTAGCCGCTCAGTTAATGCAGGTTCGGCTGGTGATGATGTGTTTAGCAGCAGCGGCAAGGCCTTTGGCGACTTCGAAATCGCAGCGCGTTACCAGCTCAACGAAGGCGGCGCAAACAAACCTTATTTCCTCGGCTCTCTACGTTTCAAGTCGCGAACCGGCAGGGACCCGTTTGACGTGGTAACCGACTGCGTAACGCGCTGCATAGGTGACAGTAACATAACGGGAACCGGCCTTCCGCTTGAGTTGCCCACCGGCTCGGGTTTTTACTCCCTGCAACCAGGCCTGACATGGCTTTTCCCTTCAGATCCCGCCGTGTTCTTCGGCGGCATCAGTTACACCTACAACTTCAAGCGTAGCGACGTCAGCCGCCTGGTGCTCAATGGCGAGCGGGAGTTCATCGGTAATGTGGAGCCGGGCGGCATCATTGGTTTGAATTTCGGCATGGGGCTGGCGCTCAACGACAGATCTTCGCTCAGCGTGGGCGTCGACCTGAACTCGGTCGGACGTACGCGTCAAAACGGTGAGCCCGTGCGGGGCTCGGTGCGTACCCAACTGGCCAGTTTGTTGCTGGGCTATTCCTATCGCTATAGCGACAAGACCGCTTTCAGCCTCACTGTCGGTGCCGGTCTGACACGCGATACGCCGGATCTGACCGTCACTCTCAGAATTCCGATGTCGTTCTAAGGGAACGTCATGGCTTCGCGAAAAATCCTCTGCGTCGGTCTGGGCGAACATTCGTCCGAGGTGCCCGACTATTTGCGAGGCGCTGGCTGGGAGGTGTTGCCGGCAGCCGACCTGGTCGCAGCCAGACGCACCCAGGCTCACCATTCCATTCAGGTCGGAGTGTTGCTGGTTGGAGATTGTTTGCTGGAGCAACTGGGCCCGGTAGACGAATGCCTGCGGCTGTCACCCAGAGTGGAGTGGGTGGGGGTATTTAGCGCCGAGGCGCTTGACTCGGATGTCCTGCGCGAGTTGGTCCTGAATTACTTTTTTGACTATCACACGCAGCCGCTGAATTGGCACGAGTTTGAACTCACGCTGGGGCACGCCTTGCGCCGCGCCCAATTACGCGGCCGTGATGATCCATACCTGCAAGCCACTGGCAGCATGGGCATGGTCGGGTCCAGCCCGGCGATTATTCGCCTGCAACAGCAGATTCGCAAGGTGGCGACTACCGAGGCGCCGGTACTCATTGGCGGGGAAAGCGGCAGTGGCAAAGAACTGGCTGTGCGTGCCATTCATCAGTGTTCGCGACGTGCGGCCGGTCCGTTTGTCGCGGTCAATTGCGGCGCGATTGCGCCCTCACTCATTCACTCTGAACTGTTTGGCCATGAGCGTGGCTCCTTCACCGGTGCAACGGCGGGCAAGGTTGGCCTGATTGAGTCGGCAGCTGGCGGCACCATCTTTCTTGACGAAATTGCCGACCTGCCGCTTGAGTTGCAGACCAACCTGCTGCGTTTTTTGCAGGAGCGCACTATTCATCGTGTGGGTTCCACTCGCTCTTTTCAGGTTGATGCCCGCGTGGTTGCGGCCTCGCACACGGACCTGTCGGCGGCCGTGGCTGCGGGCGGGTTCCGTGAAGATCTGTTCTATCGCCTGAATGTCTTGCCTATCGTGGTTCCTTCTCTGCGCGAGCGCATGTCTGACGTGATGGAGCTCGCGCAACATTTTTTGCATCAATGCCTGACCGACAAGCATCAACGGCGGGTGGAAGGCTTCAGCCGTCAGGCTGTCGCTGCAATGACGTCCTATGACTGGCCTGGCAATGTCCGGGAGTTGAGTAATCGCGTCCAGCGCGCCGTGGTGATGACGGATCAGCATCTGATCACTCCGGCCGATCTGGGGCTGGCCGAGGCGAGCTGCGTTACCGGGGTCGGACTGGAGGCGGTTCGCACCATGGCCGAACGCGATGCGATTACGCTGACCCTCGGTCGTGTCGATCGCAACATTACCCATGCGGCACGTGAACTGGGCATTTCACGCATGACCTTGTATCGGCTCATGGACAAGCACGGTCTTGGCGGTATGCAGGCAGGTACAGCCGGAGCAGGCTATGCGGGTCGAAAAAGCTCGCTTGATAAGTTGATCTGACCAAGCCCAGCAAGAAAAAAGCCCCGTAAGTACTTGACTTACGGGGCTTTTCAAAAATCTGGTGGTGATAGGTGGATTTGAACCACCGACATCAGCATTATGAATGCTGCGCTCTAACCAACTGAGCTATATCACCTCGCGACCGATATTATAGCGGCTTGCGGCGCGTATTTTAGCGGTTCTTGAACTCGGGTTTGCGCTTGTTCACAAATGCGTCCATGCCTTCTTTCTGGTCGTCGGTGGCAAACAGCGCGTGAAACAGGCGCCGCTCGAACATCACGCCGTCGCTCAGACCGCTTTCAAAGGCGCGGTTGATGGCCTCCTTGGCGGCCAGCACGCTGGGCTGGCCGTAGCTGCAGATCATCAGCGCCGCGCCCAGTGCCTCATCCATCAGCTTGTCCAGCGGCACGACGCGGCTGACCAGGCCGGCGCGTTCTGCCTCGGTGGCGTCCATCATGCGGCCCGTCAGCGCCATGTCCATGGCCTTGGCCTTGCCGACGGCGCGGGGCAGGCGCTGCGTGCCGCCGGCGCCGGGGATGATGCCCAGCTTGATTTCGGGCTGGCCAAATCTGGCGTTGTCGGCGGCGATGATGAAGTCGCACATCATGGCCAGCTCGCAGCCGCCGCCCAGCGCAAAACCGCTGACGGCGGCAATGACCGGCTTGCGAATGCTGCGGATATGTTCCCAGTTGCGCGTGATGTAGTCCTGCTTGTAGACATCGGCAAAGCTGTATTGCGCCATGGCGCCGATGTCGGCGCCGGCGGCAAAGGCTTTTTCACTGCCGGTCAGGATGATGCAGCCGACGCTGTCGTCGGCGTCAAAGGCCTTGAGCGCGCTGCCCAGCTCGTCCATCAACTCGTTGTTGAGCGCATTGAGCTGCTTGGGGCGGTTCAGGGTCACGATGCCCACCTTGCGCGTATCGGGGCCTTCAGTGGAGGTCGTGATCATTTCGTAGGTCATCAAAAGTCCTTTCAGATGAGTGAATCATGCCATGTTCGCCGGGTGTTTTCGGGGGGGTCGGGCAGGGGCAGGGCGACTTTTCGGGTTCAGGCTTTGCCTTGCAGCCACTCGTTGGCCAGCGCTGCATCCTGCACGGCCAGGCGCCAGGTGGTGAGGGCCGGCGGCAGCGTCAGTTCGAGCCGCAGCAGGCGTTTGTCGCGCGCGACCAGCGCAACCACCTGCGTGGCCGGGCCGGCGTATAGCGGGAGGTCGTCAAGCCGGCTCATGCGCCAGCCACCCGCCTGCGTCGCCTGGGTGCCCCGCGACGGCGCCTTGCCTGCGGGCTCCAGCCCCAGCCATTCGTCGCCTGCGGCAAAGCCGGCCCGCTCGGCAGCGCCGCCGCGCAATACGGTGGTGATGCGTATGCCCTGGCTTTCGCTGACGCGCAGGCCCAGGCGCTGGGCCAGCTGCGCCGGTTCCTGCAGCACGGCGATGCCCTGCTTTTGCAGCAAGTCCTGCAGCGGGAGTTCGCCCCGGCCATGGACCCATTGCGCCAACTCGGGGGCAAATGAACGGCCGCCCGCCGCCTGAAGGATTTCGGCCAGGTCGTGTTCGCGCATCGCGCCGGCCTTGCAGCGCAGCCACAGGGCGCGCATCACATCATCGAGCGTGGCCTGGTGCGTGGCGCGGCCTTCGCTGCGCAGCGTCAAATCAAGGCACAGCGCCACCAGCGCGCCCTTGGTGTAGTAGCTCACTGTGGCGTTGGGCGTGTTTTCGTCCTGCCGGTAGTATTTCACCCAGGCGTCAAAGCTGGCCTGCGCAACCGTTTGCACCAGCCGTCCCGGGGCCTGCAGCACCTGGTTGGCGGTTTTGGTCAGCAGCTTGAGGTAGGCCGCGTTGTCAACCAGGCCCGCGCGGCGCAGCAGCAGATCGTCGTAGTAGCTGGTGAAACCCTCGAAGAACCACAGCAGCTCGGTGTAGTTTTCGCTGGCGTAGTGGTAGCTTGAAAACTCCGCCGGCCTGAGTCGCTTGACGTTCCAGGTGTGAAAATATTCGTGACTGATCAGGCCCTGCAGCGTGGTGTAGCCTTCGCTCGTTGCCTCGCCCATGCGCGGCAGATCCTTGCGTTGGCAGATCAGCGCCGTGGAATTGCGGTGCTCCAGCCCGCCATAGCCATCGTCAACGGCATTGAGCATGAACAGGTAGCTATTAAAGGGCGGCTTTTCGTTGCCGTGCCAGAAGCGGATTTCGGCCTCGCAGATTCTCTGCGTGTCAGCGAGCAGCCGGCTGCCGTCAAAACCGGCGGCGGCGCCGGCCACCACGAAGCGGTGCGGTACGCCGCATGCGCTAAAGCTGCCGCTCCAGAACAGTCCCATTTCCACCGGGCAATCGACCAGTTCGTCGTAGTCGGCGGCGGCGTAGCTGCCAAAGCCCTGCGCATTGATTTTCAGGGGCGCCAGGCCGGTGGCAACCGACCAGCCGCTGCAGCCAGTGGCCGCCGCCGGTTTGGGCAGCTCCAGCACATGGCTTGATTTTTCCTGCCCCTCAACCCGCAGGCACAGGCTGGTGCCGTTGAAAAAGCCGCGCTGCGCGTCCAGCCAGGCCGTGCGCACCGAGTTGTCCCTGGCGTAAACCTCGTAGCTCAGCACCAGCGCCCTGGCCGGCGAGCACTCGATCTGCCAGCTGCATTTGTCAATCTGCACCAGCGGCAATGCCACCGCCGCGCCCTTGCCTTCGCTCTGGTGGGCCTGCAGCTTCTGCAGGTTTTTGGAGAACTCGCGCACCAGGTAGCTGCCCGGAATCCACACCGGCAAGGAGACGCGCTGCAGCGCGGCCGGCTTGGTAACCGTCAGCGTGACGCGAAACAGGTGGGCGTGCAGGTCGCCAATCTCGATGCGGTAGTGATGCGCGGCAGAGGCAAGGGCCGACTTCCTGGAATTCGGGGAGTTCGGGGCTTTAGAGGCATTTTGGGCGGAGACGGGCATAAGAGTCCAAGAATAACGCAGCTTGGCGCACGCCCTGGCGGGCTTCAGGTGAAGGCTGGCGCCTGAATCAGGCCGCGCAACAATTCTTCAACGCCATCCCAGACGATCTGCACGCCCAGGCACAGCAGGATGAAGGCCGAGAGGCGCAGGAAAATCACCGAGCCCGCATCACCCAGTGGCTTGAGCAGGCGTTGCGCATAGCGAAGCGCCAGGTACAACACGATGCCGATGATAAACAGGGCCAGCACGCCGCCGCCCATTCTTGCCAGCGACAGGGCGAGCTTTTGGTCGTGCAGCGAAACACCCACGGTGATGGCAGCGGCAATCGACCCGGGGCCGCAACTCATGGGGAAAGTAAGCGGGTAAAAGGCCTGGCGGCGGGCATGCTCGACCGTGAACGATTCGACCAGTTCGGCGCGTCTGTCGTCGCTGGCATGGCTGGCATTGAGCAAACGCCAAGCCGTGGCGGCAACGATCAGGCCGCCGCCCACGCGCACGATGGGCAGCGAGATGCCAAACACATCGAGCACATACGAGCCCACCAGCATCGAGCCGGCCATCAGCGCAAACATGTTGCGCGCAATGCGCCTGGCCAGCAGCGAGCGTGTGCTGTTCGAGGCGCCTTCGGTCAGGCCCAGAAAAATCGGTGCCGTCGCCGCCGGGTTGAGGATGGGCAGCAGCGCGGCCAACACAAACAGGAAGCTCTTGCCGAACAGAATCAGTAATTCAGTGAACACGTCGCAGCTTTCGGCGCAAAGATGCGCAAGTGGCCGAGACGCTCAGGCCTGCGACCGGAATGCTATAAAAATAATAGCTGTATGCGACCGCGATACGTGGGCTAAAGTATTATTTGCTTGAAAATTTCGGGAGAAACAGTGGCGGGCGCGCGAATGGCCTATTTGCCGGCGGCGCTGGCAAGCTGCTTTTCGATCTGCTGCACGCCAATGGCGCCGGGAACCCGCGAGCCATCGGCAAAAAACACCGTCGGCGTGCCGGTGATCTTGTACTTCTTGCTGAAGGCGAGGTTGCGCTCCAGCGCGGCGGTGTCGCAACTGGCCTTGGCGGCGGGCTGCTCACGCACCATCCAGTCCAGCCAGGCCTTGCCCTTGTCCTTGGCGCACCAGATGTTTTTTGATTTCTCGGCCGAGTCCGCGCTCAGGATGGGAATCAAAAAGGTGTGGATCGTCACGTCGTTGACCTTTTGCAGGTCGCGCTCGAAGCGCTTGCAGTAGCCGCAGTTGGGGTCGGCAAACACCGCCATCTTGCGTTTGCCATTGCCGCGGACCTGCGTGAAGGCGTCTTTCAGCGGCAGCGCATCAAAGTCGATGGCGCTGAGTTTTTCAATGCGCTCCTCGGTCAGGTTGCGCTTGGCTCGGGTGTCGATCAGGTTGCCCTGCAGCAGGAAATTGCCTTCGGCATCGGTGTACAGGATGTCGCTGTCATTGACGCGGATTTCATACAGCCCGTTCATGGGCGTCTTGCTGACCTCGTCAATTTTCGTCAGGGCCGGCAGGCGCTCGGCCAGGTTTTTGCGGATTTGCGCTTCCTGGGCAAAGGCCGTGCCCAAACTGCAAGCCAGCAGGGACACCAGCAAGGCAAGCCGTAGCGGGCGGGTCGATTCAAGTCGTTTCATATTTATGTTTCCGGTTTCTTGCGGCACTGCCGACTCTTGTTATCTTCACTCAATCACAAACCTGCGGCCTGCCGCACCAGCCAGTGCTTGAGCAGGCTGCTGCGCGCAAAGCCCTTCATGCCCCAGTTACGCAGCATCTGCCACGGGCCGTCGGTCTGCGCGAAAAGCCCGTGCAGCCCGTCGGTCACCGCGCCCATGGTCGCCACGTCGGCCTTGCGCGCCCTTTCGTAGCGGCGCAGCAGCTTTTCATCGCCCAGCCCCCGCCAGTATTCACGCTTTGCCAGGACCTCGGCGAGGCAGACGGTGTCGGCCAGGCCCAAGTTCAGGCCCTGGCCCGACAGCGGATGCACGGTGTGCGCCGCGTCTCCGGCCAGCGCCCAGCCAGCGCCCACCCAGCGCTCGGCATTGGACAGCGCCAGCGGCCAACTGGCGCGCACTGTACTCAGCGTCAAATGGCCTGCTTCCTGGCCGCACACGGCTTGCAGCGCGGCACAAAATTCTTCGGGTGCCAGTTTTTCAAGTTCGCCAGCCCGCTCCTCAGAGACAGACCAGACCAGCGCCACGGAGTTCCCCTCCGGACCCGATAAAGGCAAAAGCGCAAGGATGTCGCCCCCCGAAAACCACTGGCGAGCCACCCCGGCGTGCGGTTTGTCGGACTCCAGCCGCGCGGCAATGGCCTTTTGCGGGTAGGGCTTGACCGTCCACCGTACGCCGAATTCGTCGCGGCTGCTGCTCTGCCGGCCTTCACAGATCACAGTGAGCGCCGCCTTGACAGGCGCTTCCACGAGTTCGATCTGGGGCTGGTAGCGCACCGCCTGGATCAGCTGCTGCTCCAGCGCCGGCACATCGACGATCCAGGCCAGGGCGGGCTCGCCGACGCTGGCGGCGGTGAAATCGATCTGGCCGCCGTCGTCGCCCCAGACCTGCATCTCGCGCACCGGCGTGGCGGATGGCGCCTCCGGCCAGACCCGCAGCGCCTCCAGCACCCTGCGTGACGCACTGTTCAGCGCGTAGGCCCGCACGTCGGATCTGGGCGGCTCGGCAGGCGCCTGCCGGGATTGGGTGACCAGCGCCACGCGCAGGCGCTCACGGGCCAGTTGCAGGGCCAGGCTGCGGCCCACCACGCCATCGCCGCGAATACAGACATCAAAGGACTTGGACATGGCTCATTTTAGGATGCAGTGCAAAATCAGGCGTTCGGGAGTGGGATGAGCGCCGGGAAGCGCTGTTTTTGCTTATTTTGTGCGCAGACAGGGACTGGAGAAATCGTGAGTGAACTTGTGAACATGGTCGTGCCAGGCGCCGACTCCAGCGACTTGGCGGCGGTGGTTTCGCGCCTCTATGTCTACCCCGTCAAATCCTGCGCCGGCGTCCAGGTCGAGGAGGTGGTGTTGACCGAGACCGGGCTGGAGTTCGACCGCGCCTGGATGGTGGTCGATGCCAGCGGCAACTTTCTGAGCCAGCGCGAACTCCCGCGCATGGCGCTCATCAAGCCGCAACTCAAGCACTTCGAGATGGTGCTGCGCGCGCCCGGCATGCTGGCACTGCATATTGCGCTGGACCAGGCGGAAGCGCCTTGCCGCGTGCGGGTCTGGGACGACGAGCTGCCGGCCTATGACATGGGGCACATCGCGGCGCAATGGTTTAGCGACTTTCTGGGCGTCACGGCGCGCATGGTGCGGTTTGACCCCGATCAGAAACGAATCTGCAGCCTGCAGTGGACCGGCGGCATCGAGGCACTCAACCAGTTCAGCGACGGCTATCCGGCGCTGGTCATCAGCGAAGCCTCGCTGGCGCACTTCAATGAAAAGCTGATCGCCAGGGGCCACGCCGCCGTGGACATGGCGCGCTTTCGGCCCAATATCGTGCTGGGCAACCCCGGCGCAGGCCCCGAGCTGGCGCCGCACGATGAGGACCGGCTGGATGTCATCCGGATAGCGACCGCGCAGGGCGTGGTCCAGCTCAAGCCCGTCAAGCCCTGCCCGCGCTGCCCGATTCCCAATATCGAGCCGGCCACCGCCATCAGCAGCCCGGAGGTGGGCGACCTGCTGCAAAGCTACCGCCAGGACGCGCGTGTCAATGGCGCGGTGACTTTTGGCATGAATGTCATCGTGTTGCAGGGCATCGATCACCTCCTGAAAGTGGGCCAGCCGGTTGCCGCCAACTACCGGTTTGAGTGATTTCCCCCTGATCGAATACACTTGGACCCCTGTTTTTGAAGGTTTGTCATGAGTTTGAAATGCGGCATCGTCGGCCTGCCCAACGTCGGAAAATCCACCCTGTTCAACGCGCTGACCCAAGCGGGTATTGCGGCGGAAAACTATCCTTTTTGCACCATCGAGCCCAATGTGGGCATCGTGGAAGTGCCCGATGCGCGGCTTGACGCCTTGTCGGCCATCGTGAATCCGCAAAAGGTGCAGCGTGCGATTGTCGAGTTTGTCGACATTGCCGGCCTGGTGGCGGGCGCCAGCACGGGCGAGGGCCTGGGCAACAAGTTTCTGGCCCACATCCGCGAGACCGACGCCATCGTCAATGTGGTGCGCTGCTTTGAAGACGACAACGTGATCCACGTCGCCGGCAAGGTCGATCCGATCTCGGACATCGAGGTGATCCAGACCGAACTCTGCCTGGCCGATCTCGCGGCGGTTGAAAAAGCCCTGCACCGCGTGACCAAGCTGGCGCGCTCGGGCGACAAGGAAGCCGTCAAGCTGGTCGCCATCCTGGAGAAATGCCAGGCCGCGCTAGACCAGGCCAGGCCGGTGCGCACACTGGAGTTCAGCAAGGAAGAGCAGCCGCTGCTGCAGCAGTTTTTCCTGATCACCGCCAAGCCCGCGATGTTCGTCGCCAACGTGGCTGAGGACGGTTTCGAGAACAACCCCTTTCTTGACCGCCTGAAGGTGTTTGCGGAATCGCAGAACGCGCCGGTAGTGGCCATCAGCGCCAAGCTCGAAGCTGAAATGTCGGAGATGAGCGACGAAGACCGCCAGATGTTCCTTGAGGAACTGGGCCAGACCGAACCCGGCCTGAACCGCCTGATCCGCGCCGCTTACAAGCTACTGGGCCTGCAAACCTATTTCACCGCCGGGGTGAAAGAGGTGCGCGCCTGGACCATCCACGTGGGCGACACCGGCCCGCAGGCCGCTGGCGTGATCCACACCGATTTTGAAAAGGGCTACATCCGCGCCCAGACCATCGCCTATGACGACTTCATTGCCTTCAAGGGCGAGCAGGGCGCCAAGGACGCGGGCAAGATGCGCGCCGAGGGCAAGGACTACATCGTCAAGGATGGCGATGTGATGAATTTCCTGTTCAGCAGCTAGTACATCAACACATAAATTTAGAAACATAATGACGGCCTAGTTTTTTGTCCGCGTCCTGCCGGGTAAAGTTCCACTCGATGATTTGCTTTTCCTCATTGCGGGCTTGCTGCCA
>JBKJKI010000122.1:0-4851 GCA_046597475.1 Polaromonas sp.
CCTCGGGCTTGCTCATGCCGAAATTGCGAAGGGCGCGCTCTTTGGTGTCGCGCCCTTTCTGGTGACCCAGCACCATGCAGGCGTTGCCATTGAAGCGGGCCAAGCCGCCGACGATGCTCAGGTCGTCGGCAAAGTGCCGGTCGCCATGCAGCTCGACAAAATCGGTGAAGATGTCGCGGATGTAGTCCAGCGTGTAGGGCCGCTCGGTATGGCGCGCGATCTTGGTGATCTGCCACGGCGTCAGGACGCTGTAGATGTCTTTGGTGAGCTGCTGGCTTTTCTTGGCCAGCTGCTCGATTTCTTCCGAGATATCGACCGCAGACTCGGTTTGCACGTAACGCAGTTCTTCAATTTTTCCTTCAAGCTCCGCAATCGGCTGCTCGAAATCGAGAAAGGTCTTTTTTGCCATGTGTAAGTCCTCAGGCGTTTTTATAAATTGAATCTGCCCGTGGGGTGCTGCGGGCCGTCCATCAGACGGCCAGCACCGGCAACGGGTCCAGAGAGCGCCAAATATACCAAGTTGCCACGCTGCAGTACGGCGCCCAGGCAGCGGCCACTTCCCTGGCGTCGCTGCGGCTGACGGCTTCACCCGAAAAATAATTCTGGCTGATGCCGTTGATCAGGCCCACGTCGTCCAGCGGCAGCACGTTGGGCCGCGTCAGGTAAAACATCAAAAACATCTCGGCCGTCCAGCGGCCAATGCCGCGGATGGCGATCAGCTCGGCAATGATGGCGTCGTCGTCCATTGCCTGCCAGTCGGTCACATGCACCTTGCCGGCGTCAAAATGGATGGACAGGTCCACTAGGTACTCGACCTTGCGCGCGCTCAGTCCGGCGGCGCGCATGTCGTCGACCTTGAGCCTGAGCACATGGGCGGGCGTAACCTCGGGCGCCAGCCCGGCAAAGCGGTGCCAGACGGTTTGCGCCGCCTTGACCGAGATTTGCTGACCCACGATACTGCGCGCCAGCGTGCTGAAGGCGTCGCCGCGCGACTGCAGGCAGCTGTTGCCGAGCTTGGGAATCAGCCGTTTCATGACCCGGTCTTTCTTGACCAGGTGCTTGCAGGCGTCGGCCCAGTAGGCAGGCACCACCGGTACCGGCTCCGAGGCATCGGGCACCTCGGCCAGCTCCGAACTGGCGGGGCCGCTTTTTACTATCTTTTTCATAGCTGTCCATGCCTGCTGTTGCTGGACAAGAGGCCAAAAACATCAATAATCATCACGATTGAACCTCCCAGCTCGTGCCCTGGGGCGAATCCTTCAGCACGATGCCGCTGGCCAGCAGCTCGTCACGAATCCGGTCGGCGGCGGCAAAGTCCCTGGCTTTTTTGGCAGCGGCCCGCTCGGCAATCCGCGCCGCGATGCTGGCCTCGTCCAGCCCGGCACCCGCCTGCAGATAGCGGCCGGGCTCGCCCTGCAACAGGCCCAGGCAGCCCCCCAGGCTTTTCAGCAGGCCGGCCAGTTCGGCGGAGCGGGTCTTGTTGACCTCGCCAGCCAGCTCGAACAGCACGGCAATCGCCTCGGGCGTGCCGAAGTCCTCGTCCATGGCGGCCTTGAAGCGGGCCGCATACGGGTTGTTAGCCCAGTCGGGCGTCAGCGCCGCCGGCCTGACCAGATCAAGGGCGGTGTACAGACGCTTGAGCGAAGCCCTGGCGTCGTCCAGGTGCGCATCGCTGTAATTGAGCGCGCTGCGGTAATGCGCGCGCACGATAAAGAAGCGCACCGTCTCGGCGTCGTACTTCGCGAGCACTTCACGGATGGTGAAGAAGTTGCCCAGCGACTTGGACATTTTCTCGTTGTCCACGCGCACAAAGCCGTTGTGCACCCAGAAACGCGCCAGCGGCTTGCCGCTCGCGCCCTCGCTCTGGGCAATCTCGTTTTCGTGGTGCGGAAACTGCAGGTCAGCGCCGCCGCCATGAATATCAAAGGTCTCGCCCAGCGTCTGGCAGCTCATGGCCGAGCACTCGATGTGCCAGCCGGGCCGCCCCTTGCCGTAGTCGTGGCCCAGCGCCGCGCTGTCCCACTTGGCGTCTTCGGGCTCGCTCTCCTTGGCTGATTTCCAGAGCACGAAGTCAAGCGGGTCTTCCTTGCCGTCCAGCACCGCCACGCGCTCGCCGGCGCGCAGCTCGTCCAGCGACTTGCCCGAGAGCTTGCCGTAGCCCGCAAACTTGCGCACCGCGTAGTTCATGTCGCCGCTTGAGCCGCGGTAAGCCAGGCCCTTTTTCTCCAGTGTGCTGATCATGTCCAGCATCTGCGGCACGTACTCGGTGGCACGCGGCTCCAGGCTCGGCGGCTCAATGCCCAGCGCGCCGATGTCCTGGTGCATGGCAATGATCATCTCGTCGGTGAGCGCCCGGATGGTGATGCCGCGCTCGACGGCGCGCCTGATGATCTTGTCGTCGATGTCGGTGATATTGCGCACATAGGTGACCTGGTAGCCGCTGGCCCTGAGCCAGCGCTGCACCACATCAAAGGCCATCATCATGCGGGCATGGCCGATATGGCAGAGGTCGTAAATCGTCATGCCGCACACATACATGCGGACATGACCGGGAATCAGGGGGGAAAAATCCTCTACGTCACGCGACAGCGTGTTGTAAATGCGAAGGCTCATGGATGGTCTGGATGCGTGGCCGGCCGCGACGGGCCGGAAGGAAAAGCGTTATGTCAAAGGTGTAGGGCGCGCCCTGAGGCAAGAGCGGATACAAAAACGGGCCATAAAACCGCCAAACACCGTACCGGGAGGAACGCGTACAGACCCCCTCGGCTAGAATTGACCAGTATAGCCAGCCCCTGCAATCATGGACGACTGCAAGCCCAGCCTTTTTTAAAGACCGGATCGCTTGCCGTCAGCCTTACGTCAGTTTCACGTAAATTTCCCATCGGTTTTTCGCCCACGGGTGATCTCCCTTCTTTGAAAAAAACAGCGAGAGTTTTTATGCCCACGCGAGCGTTCTTCTCCTACCGACCCCTGTCTGCCGCCCTGCGCATGTTGTTCCTGGCTGCCACGCTGACAGCCTCGCTGGCCCATGCCGACGACTATGCCGATGTCGGCAGCCTGGTTCGCGCCGGTCAATACCCCGAAGCGCTCGCCAAGGCCGACAAATACCTCGCCGGCAAGCCGCGCGACCCGCAAATGCGCTTTCTCAGGGGCGTGATCCAGACCGAAACCGGCAAGACCGGCGACGCGATTGCCACCCTCACCAAAATCACCGAAGACTACCCCGAGCTGCCCGAGCCCTACAACAACCTGGCCGTGCTCTACGCCGGCCAGAGCCAGTTCGACAAGGCCAGGGCCGCGCTTGAAATGGCGATACGCACCAATCCCAGTTATGCCACCGCCCACGAGAACCTGGGCGACATCTACGCCCGGCTGGCCAGCCAGGCCTACAGCAAGGCGCTGCAGCTTGACGGCGCGAACACCGGCGTGCAGCCCAAGCTGGCGCTGATACGCACGCTTTTCTCGGCCGACAGCAAGGCGCCGCCGCCGCAAAAGCCAGCTGCCGCTGCGCCGGCCCCGGCCGCCAAAGTCGTGCCTGTACCCCCAGCGCCAGCGGCGCCCGCTGCGCCAACGGTCAAAGCCGCACCGGTGGCGCCGCCGCCGGCAGCGCCTGCCGTGCCGGTTGCCAAGGCGCCGCCCGCTGTGCCGCCACGCGCAGTGGAAGCCCCCGTCGCAGCCGCCAAACCTGCGCCAGCGGCTCCAGCGGCCCCGGCCGCGAATGCCGGCGCTGAAAAAGATGTCGAGGCTGCGGTGCGCGCCTGGGCCGAGGCCTGGTCGATGAAAAACATGAACGCCTACCTGGCCAGCTATGGTCAGAGCTTTGACCCACCGGGCAAGCAGACGCGCAAGGCCTGGGAAGAAGACCGGCGCGCGCGCATCGTGGGCAAATCACGCATCCAGGTGAAGCTGTCCAACATCGCCGTTGCCGTTCAGGGCAACAAGGCCACCGCCAGATTCAAGCAGGACTACAGCGCCGACACGCTCAATATCTCCAGCCGCAAGACGCTGGACATGGCCAGGGTCGGCGAGCATTGGGTCATTGTCAGGGAATCCACAGGCAGTTGATGACCGGTGGCCGACCTGAGCCGCGACCGCGGTCTGTTTTTGCCGCCAGCCGCGGACATTCCTCGCAGCATGTCCTTCGGCAAAGGACTCTGGCATTGTTCCTCTCGATGGCGTCGTGGCTGCTGGCGCCCCCGGACGCGCATGCCAAAGACCCTGTGCGCCAGCCAGCCAAGGCTCGCGCCCATCCACCCGCCACAAAAAAGCCGGCCGCTAAAATTCGCACCCGCCCGGCGCCGGTCGCGCGCGCCCCGGCGCTGCCGGTGGTCCGCGACGGCGAGGCCGAAGCGCGGCTGATCGAGGTCTACAGACTGGCCGGGCAGGCCCGCCACCGCGAAGCACTGCGCAAGGCCGAGGCGCTGGTGCGCGACCATCCCAACTTCCAGCTGGCGCAGCTGGTCTACGGCGACTTGCTGGCGGGCCAGATCCGGGCGGTGAACACGCTGGGCGACGTGCCCGCGCCAACCGCCAAGGCTGCCGCGCCGCTGCTGGCCGAGTTGCGCCAGGAGTCGCAACTGCGCCTGCAGGCGCTGCGCGAACGCCCTGCCCCGGGCATGGTGCCTTCGCAGTTCCTGGCGCTGTCGCCGCGCAACAAGCATGCGATTGCCGTGGACGCATCGCGCTCCCGCCTCTACCTGTTCGAGAACACAGCGGCCGGCCTCAGGCTGCTGGCCGACTACTACATTTCGGTGGGCAAACTGGGCATAGAAAAAAATCTTGAAGGCGACCAGCGCACGCCCCTGGGCGTGTATTTCATCAGCAGCAACCTCGACCCCAAATCACTGCGCG
>JBKJKI010000140.1:0-74898 GCA_046597475.1 Polaromonas sp.
ACCTTGAGGACGAGGAGCAGGGCGTGTTTCAGCTGGCCGGCAAGGTGCTGACCGAGGCGGAGAAACTCTCGCTGGCCAGGGACTACGAAGGCGAGTTCGTCTCTCAGCGCCTGAAGGTTTGAAGGCTTGCGGGCGCTTTTCGCCGGGGCTTGTTCCGCATGGCGGTCGCCGGCGTGATGAATGCCATCGGCTTGGGCGGGCATCAAAAAGGCCGATATCCAGTAAAAAGTGCTTTAAGCCCAATATTTACGGGCATAGTTTGCTATCTAATAAATATCAATCAGCCTGGAGCGATCTTGCGCGGCTTGCCGGCGTCGTCAATCGCCACGTAGGTCAGGCTGGCTTCCGTCACCTTGATATAGCGGCCCTGCGTCCGGATCCGCTCGGCGAAGACCTCGACCTGCACCGTGATCGAGGTATTGCCGATGCGCGTGACGGCCGCAAAAAACGACAGGATGTCGCCGACCCGAACCGGCTGCTTGAAGACGAACTGGTTGACCGCCACCGTCGCCATGCGCCCGTCCACATAACGCGCCGGCACGACCGAGCCCGCCAGATCGACCTGCGCCATGACCCAGCCGCCAAAAATATCGCCATTGGCATTGCAGTCCGCCGGCATGGGAATCACCTTGAGCACCAGCTCCTTGTCGGTCGGCAGGTGAACGTGAAGCGACCGCGTGTCGGCGTCTTCGGCCACCGGAGTGCTGCTGCCGGTAATGCCCATGGAGGCGCTTGATTCGTTAGACATAGGCACAATCTCTGAAGATTAAAACAACACGAATGATTGTGACGCATGCGCTCCCGAGCCTCCACCGCTGATTCCTTTCCCGTGCCGGCCGCGACGGCGGCAGGTGCCATGGCAGCGCCGGTTCCCCCCCGCTCGGACTGGGCCACGCTCAAGCGGCTGTTTCCCTATCTGTGGGAGTACAAGTGGCGCGCCATGGCGGCGCTGGCCTTCATGCTGGGCGCCAAGCTGGCCAATGTGGGCGTGCCGCTGTTGCTGAAAAACCTGGTCGACACCATGAACCTGAAGCCGGGCGACACGCGCGCGGTGCTGGTGGTTCCGGTGGCATTGCTGCTCGGTTACGGCCTGCTGCGGCTCTCCACCACGCTGTTTACCGAGCTGCGCGAGCTGGTGTTCGCCAAGGCCACCGAGGGCGCGGCGCGGCGCATTTCGCTGGAGGTGTTTCGCCATCTGCACGCGCTCAGCCTGCGCTTTCACCTGGAGCGGCAAACTGGCGGCATGACGCGCGACATCGAGCGCGGCACGCGCGGCGTGCATTCGCTGATCTCGTATTCGCTCTACAGCATCATTCCGACGCTGATCGAGGTGACGCTGGTGCTGAGCCTGCTGGCGGTCAAGTTCGATGTCTGGTTTGCCGGCATCACCTTGATCGCGCTGGTGTTCTACATCACCTTTACCGTGACCGTGACCAATTGGCGCACCCAGTTTCGCAAGACCATGAACGAACTCGATTCGATGGCCAGCAGCCGCGCCATCGACTCGCTGCTGAACTACGAAACCGTCAAGTATTTCAACAACGAGGAGTTCGAGGCCAGGCGCTACGACGAAAACCTCAAGCGCTACCGCGCCGCCGCCATCACCAGCCAGAAAACGCTGAGCCTGCTCAATGCCGGGCAGCAACTTATCATTGCGTTCGGGCTGGTGGCCATGCTGTGGCGCGCCACGCAGGGTGTCGTCGATGGCCACATGACGCTGGGCGACCTGGTGATGGTCAACGCCTTCATGATCCAGCTTTACATCCCGCTGGGTTTTCTGGGCGTGATTTACCGCGAAATCAAGCAGAGCCTGACCGACCTGGAAAAGATGTTCACGCTGATGGAGCGCGAGCGCGAGATTGCCGACGAGCCTGGCGCCCAGCCTCTGCGCGTCGCCGCCTCGCCGGCCGTGCGTTTCGAGAACGTCAGCTTCGCCTACGACCCGAGCCGGCCGATACTGCACCATGTCAGCTTCGAGATCCCGCCCGGCAAGACGGTGGCGGTGGTGGGCTCCTCGGGCGCGGGTAAATCCACGCTGGCCAGATTGCTCTACCGCTTTTACGACGTGCAGCAGGGCCGCATCACGATTGCCGGGCAGGACATCAAGCAGGTCACCCAGGCCAGCGTGCGCCAGGCCATAGGCATCGTGCCGCAGGACACGGTGCTGTTCAATGACACGGTGGAATACAACATCGCCTACGGCAAGCCCGGCGCCACCCATGAAGAGGTCGAGGAAGCCGCCAAGGCCGCGCGCATCCACGACTTCATCGCCTCCACGCCGCTGGGCTACCAGACCATGGTGGGCGAGCGCGGCCTGAAGCTGTCGGGCGGCGAAAAGCAGCGCGTGGCGATTGCCCGCACGCTGCTGAAGAACCCGCCGGTAGTGATTTTCGACGAAGCCACCTCGGCGCTCGACTCGGCCAACGAGCGCGCCATCCAGGGCGAGCTGCGCACCACGGCCCAGAACAAGACCACACTGGTCATCGCGCACCGCCTGTCGACGGTGGTCGATGCGCACGAAATTCTGGTGATGGATGGCGGCCGCATCGTCGAGCGCGGCCACCACGCAACCCTGCTGGCAGCGAACGGGCGCTACGCCGACATGTGGGCCATGCAGCAGCAACAGTCCAGCGAAGGGATTCTGGATGAAATCGGGGTGTAGCCTAGGTTCTACGGTCATTGTGTGCTATTGAAAATATAGTATCCGGCGGCGCGGCTATTGCAGCGCTGGCGGGCCGGCCTGCAGCGGCGAATCGGTCCGCGCCGATAATCGCGCCATGGAAACCAAATGGCTGGAAGATTTTGTCTCGCTCGCTGAAACCCGGAGTTTCAGCCGCTCCGCGCAATTGCGCCACGTCACGCAGCCCGCCTTTTCGCGCCGCATCCAGGCGCTGGAGGCCTGGGCTGGCACCGATCTGGTGGACCGGAGCTCCTACCCGACGCGGTTGACGCCCGCCGGTGAAACGCTTTACAACCAGTCGCTTGAAATGCTGCAGGGGCTGCAGTCCACCCGGGCCATGCTGCGCGGCCATACCTCGGCGGGGCAGGATTTCATCGAGTTCGCGGTGCCCCATACGCTGGCCTTCACGTTTTTTCCGGCCTGGGTCAGCAGCCTGCGCGAGAAGTTCGGCCCCATCAAGAGCCGGCTGATTGCCCTCAATGTGCATGACGCGGTGCTCAGGCTGATCGAGGGCAGTTGCGATCTGCTGATTTCCTACCACCACGACTCCCAGCCCTTTCAGCTCAATGCCGACCGCTACGAGATGGTGTCGCTCGGCCAGGAGGTGCTGGCCCCGTTTGTCCGGGCCAATGCGGCTGGCGAGCCGGAGTTCCGTCTGCCGGGCCGCGCAGGGCAGCCGCTGCCCTATCTGGGCTATGCGTCGGGCGCCTACCTGGGGCGCATGGTCGACCTGATTCTCAAGCAGTCCAGCGTCCCGATTCACCTGGACCGGGTGTATGAAACCGACATGGCCGAGGGCCTGAAGGCCATGGCCCTGGAGGGGCATGGCATTGCCTTCCTGCCGCTCAGCGCCGTGAAGAAGGAGGTCAGGGCCAAAAAACTGGTCAGCGCCGGCAGCGGCCTGGAGATGACCATGGATGTGCGTGTCTACCGTGAACGGCCCACCGCCAAGGATGCCGGCAAGAAGCATACCCAGGAACTGTGGGCCTATCTTCAGTCGCAGGCCGGCGCCCGGGACAAGGCCACGGGGCGGACCACTGTCCAGGCTGCTTCCAGGGGCATTTCACACCCTTGAGCCGCGGCTGGTCCGCCAGCCCGTAGCAGGTAGTAACCCTTGGTGGTTATAAGCAATACGCATGGGACGCCGCGCAAACAGCATTGGTGTTTTTAAAACCATGAACTTACAGTTCGTGACGCTGCGATTTTGAATACCTTCTTGCGAGGCAGATCCCGGCTGCCGCCGGCGATGGCCTTCGCGCAGTATGCCGGGAAGCAGGGCTCAGGCCCGCAAGCTTCATCAGTTCCCTGCCTTTGATGGCACGCTCGTTTCCCGGCATCGCCTGGATGCGAAAAACTGCCAGCCAGGGTGTCCATTTGAATTTTTCACAGGCCATCGGGGGAAAAATAGCGGTGTTTTTTGCGGATGTTGAAGGAATCATGAGCGTATCTATTGCAGAATCCAGCGCTTGGGGCCGGGCCGGGTAAACCTTGGCATGATGCTTGGCGTTCGCTCTATAAAATAAGTTTTCAGTTGTTCATTACAGGAGGTTTCATGAAATTCAAGCTCATCGCTCTGGCGGTTGCCGTTCTCGCTTCAGGCGCTGCCTTTGCCCAGGCCACTGACACGGTTGCCAAAGCCAAGGCATCCGGCGCGGTCACCATGGGTGTGCGCGATTCCTCGGGCGCCCTGTCCTATACCCTGGGTGATGGCAAATACGTCGGCTACCACGTCGAGATCTGCAATCGCATCATCGCCAACCTGGAAAAGGCCGCTGGCCGCAAGCTGGAAGTCAAATACCTTCCGGTGACCTCGCAAAACCGCATTCCGCTGGTGCAAAACGGCACGGTTGACATCGAGTGCGGTTCGACCACAAACAATGCTACCCGTGCCAAGGACGTCTCCTTCCTGGATACGACCTTCGTCGAGGAAGTCCGCATTGCGGTCAAGGCCAACTCCGGCATCACGTCGATTGCCCAGCTCAACGGCAAGTCTGTCGCCACCACCACCGGCACCACATCCGTGCAGACGCTGCGCAAGAACCAGCGTGCCACCGGCGTCGATTTCAAGGAAATCTTCGGCAAGGACCACTCCGACAGCTTCCTGCTGCTGGAGTCGGGTCGCGCCGATGCCTTTGTCATGGATGGCTCCATCCTCGCCGGCAACATCGCGTCCGCCAAGAACCCCGCCGACTTCAAGATCGTGGGTGAAGTGCTGAGCGTCGAGCCGATCGCGATCATGATCCGCAAGGACGACGTGAACCTGAAAAAGATTGGTGACGACACCATCAAGGACCTGATCAAGACCGGCGAGATCTCCAAGCTCTATGACAAATGGTTCATGCAGCCGATTCCTCCGAAGAACACCCGCGTCGGTCTGCCCGCGAGCGACAGCGTGAAGGCCGCCTGGGCCACGCCGAACGACAAGCCCATGGAAGAGTACGCCAAGAAGTAATTCCGGCTGATTGAGGTCTTCAAACCCCGCTTGTCATTGTGCTGGCGGGGTTTGTTGTTTACCCTCGCGTAAATGATTCAATAAAGTACAACAACAACGCTGGAGTCACCATGAGTTGGGATTGGAAAGTTTTTTTAAATGACGATGGGAGCGGCCGCACCTATCTGCAGTGGATGTTTCAGGCCTGGGGCTGGACGCTGGGGGTGGCTGCCGCCGCCTGGGTCGTTGCCATGGTGCTCGGCGCCCTGATGGGCACCTTCAGAACGCTGCCCAACAGCCCCTGGCTGGTTCGGCTCGGCAATGCCTGGGTGGAGCTGTTTCGCAACATTCCCTTGCTGGTGCAGATTTTTCTCTGGTACTTCGTCGTTCCCAAGATGATCCCGGCGATGAAGGAAGTCCCCGGCTTCGTGCTGGTGGTGCTGGCGCTGGGCTTTTTTACCTCGGCGCGTATTGCCGAGCAGGTTCGCGCCGGGGTGCAGGCGCTGCCGCGCGGCCAGCGTTATGCCGGCATGGCGCTGGGCTTCACGACCGTGCAGACCTACCGCTATGTGATCCTGCCCATGGCTTTTCGCATCATTTTGCCGCCCTTGACCAGCGAATCCATGAACCTGCTGAAGAATTCCTCGGTGGCCTTTGCCGTGTCAATTGCCGAGCTCACCATGTTTGCCATGCAGGCGCAGGAAGAGACTTCGCGCGGGGTTGAAATCTATATCGCGGTGACGGGTCTCTACGCGCTTTCAGCGTTTGCGGTGAACCGGGCCATGGCGCTGGTCGAGAGAAGATTGCAAATCCCGGGGGTTGTCATCGCCGGACCCGCAGGCGGAGGACACTGACATGCTCGGACTCGACCTGAGTTTCCTGAACTGGGACATCCTGACCAAGTTCGTCATCAAGGGTTTCATCTTCAGCGTCCAGCTGACGGTGATCGCCACGCTGGGCGGCATCCTGCTCGGCACGCTGCTCGCGCTGATGCGCCTGTCGGGCAAGAAATTGCTGATGCTGCCGGCGACGTTTTATGTCAACGGCATGCGCTCCATTCCGCTGGTGATGGTGATTCTGTGGTTTTTCCTGCTGGTGCCCAGCATCATTGGAAAACCCATCGGTGCCGAACTCTCCGCGACGATTACCTTCGTGGCGTTTGAGGCGGCTTATTTCAGCGAGATCATGCGGGCCGGCATCCAGTCGATCTCGCGCGGCCAGGTCAACGCCGGACGCGCCCTGGGCATGACCTACAGCCAGAACATGAAGCTGATCATCCTGCCGCAGGCGTTTCGCAACATGCTGCCGGTGCTGCTGACGCAGACCATCATCCTGTTCCAGGACACGTCGCTGGTCTACGCCATCGGCGCCTACGATCTGCTCAAGGGTTTCACGACCGCGGGCAAGATCTACGGCCGCCCCGAAGAGGCTTATCTGCTGGCGGCGGTGGTCTATTTCGTGCTCTGCTATGGCTTGTCATACATGGTCAAACGGCTCAACAGCCGGATTGCCATCATTCGCTGAGCCGCTTATTTGCCACGGCGCATTAACGCTCAAACAGCACACTGGAGAAAAAATGATTGAGTTGAAAGAAGTTTCAAAATGGTATGGCGACGTGCAGGTTCTGAACAACTGCAGCACCAGCATTCAAAAAGGTGAGGTCGTCGTGGTCTGCGGGCCCTCGGGCTCCGGCAAATCGACGCTGATCAAGGTCATCAACGCTCTTGAGCCTTTCCAGAAGGGCCAGATCTTCGTCGATGGCCAGGCGGTGCACGATCCCAAGACCGACCTGCCCAAGCTGCGTTCCAGAGTCGGCATGGTGTTCCAGAATTTCGAACTCTTCCCTCACCTGAGCGTGACCGAAAACCTCACGCTGGCGCAAGTCAAGGTGCTGGGACGCAAGCCCGAGGAAGCCAAGACGCACGGCCTGAAATACCTGGACCGGGTGGGCCTGATGCTGCACAAGGACAAGTTCCCCGGCCAGCTGTCGGGCGGCCAGCAGCAGCGCGTGGCGATTGCACGCGCCCTGAGCATGGACCCGATTGCCATGCTGTTTGACGAGCCGACCTCCGCGCTTGACCCCGAAATGGTCGGTGAGGTGCTCGATTGCATGATGGGTCTCGCGCTTGAAGGCATGACCATGATGGTGGTCACGCACGAGATGGGTTTTGCCAAGAAGGTCGGCAGCCGCGTGATCTTCATGGACGTGGGCGGGCGCATCCTGGAAGACTGCTCCAAGGACGAGTTTTTCAGCCATCCGGAAAATCGCCAGGCGCGGACCAAGGACTTCCTGAACAAGATTCTTCAACACTGAGCGGTGTGGGGTTACGCGGCGCCAGGTCACCGCGCATTCCTCCCAGATGCTAGTATCGAAACCCATGCGCTCCAACCAGCCCTTCATTCTGTATGCCGATGCCTACCGTGTTTCCGCTTTCACAGCGGTTGCGGTCCGCGCGGGCTGTCTGCTGCTGTTGCCGCACAAGCCGGTGGCACATTCCTGAGCCCGGCGATCCACCTCCCTTACGTTTTTTAGCGCCTTTCTTCTGGATCACCGGGCCCGCCTTCAGCGCTGGTTCGCCGGTAAGCCTGTTCCGGCAATTTGATTCAGGAGTTTTTTATGGCCACGTCCCCCCAGTCCGCCCGCGTGCTGACCGAGCTCGACCACATCCGCATCAGCAATCTGCTCAAGCATCCCGGCATGGCGTTTGCCGCCGAACTCGAAGCCGTGATTGACAACGCCGAACTGATCTCGTCCTACCAGGTGCCGCCCGGCCTGGTCACCATGAACTCGCAAGTGCTGATTGCCGACGCGCAGACGGGTGAGGAACGCAGGCTGACGCTGTGTTATCCGCCTGATGCTGATCCGGTCACGGGGTTTGTGTCGGTGCTGTCCCCGGTGGGAACCGGATTGCTCGGGCTTGCGGAAGGCGAAATCGCCCAGTGGGCCGCGCCCAATGGCGCCAAGGCGTCGGCAAAAATAGTCAAGGTTCTCTTCCAGCCCGAAGAAAGCGGCGAGTTCCTGCGCTAGACCCGCCTGAAGCGGGACATGGGGCAGGCGCTCGCGGGGTTTGCGCCAGTGCGACAATTCAGGCCATGACTTCAGCCAACATGCACACCCAGGGCAAATCCGCCGCCCCGAATTCCACCCTGATCCTCACCCGGCCAGATGACTGGCACCTCCATGTGCGTGACGGCGACGCCCTGCAAACCGTTGTGCCGCACACGGCCGCGCAGTTTGGCCGCGCCATCATCATGCCCAATCTGCGGCCGCCGGTGACCACGGCCGCGCAGGCCCTTGCCTACCGCGCGCGCATCCAGGCCGCCGTGCCTGCCGGCGTGGCCTTCGAGCCGCTGATGACGCTCTACCTGACCGACAACCTGGCGCCCGACGAGATCAGGCGCGCCAGGGATGCCGGTGTGGTCGCCGCCAAGCTGTATCCGGCCGGCGCCACCACCAACAGCGACGCCGGCGTTACGGATCTTCGCAAGACCTACAAGACCCTCGAAGCCATGCAGCGCGAAGGCCTGCTGCTGCTGGTGCATGGCGAGGTGGCCTCGCCTGAGATTGACCTGTTCGACCGCGAAGCCGTGTTCATCGACACCCAGCTGGCGCCGCTGCGCCGCGATTTCCCCGAACTGAAAATAGTGTTCGAGCACATCACCACCAGGGAAGCCGCCCACTACGTGCGTGACGCCGACCGTTTCCTGGGTGCCACCATCACGGCCCAGCACCTGCTGTACAACCGCAACGCGATCTTTACCGGCGGCATTCGCCCGCACTATTACTGCCTGCCCGTGCTCAAGCGCGAGGCGCACCGCCTGGCGCTGCTTGAAGCCGCCACCAGCGGCAATGCCAGCTTCTTTCTCGGCACCGACAGCGCGCCGCATCCGGCCCACCTGAAGGAGCACGCCAGCGGCTGCGCAGGCTGCTACACCGCGCACGCGGCGCTCGAAATGTATGCCGAAGCTTTCGACGCCGCCGGTGCACTTGACAAGCTCGAAGCCTTTGCCAGCTTCAACGGTGCGGATTTTTATGGCCTGCCGCGCAACCAGGGCAGCATCACCCTGAAGAAGGAAAGCTGGCTGCCGCCAGAGAGTTTTGCCTTTGGCGAGGGCCAGCTCAAGCCGCTGCGTTCGGGCGAGGCTTTGCCTTGGAGGCTTGTATGAACAGCGTTAGTTTTACGGACTCCCGGATCGCGTTATTAATTGATGCGGACAATGCTCCAGCGGTAAAAATTGAAGCCATTTTGGGCGAGCTTTCCAAGCACGGAGCCATTAACGTACGACGTGCTTATGGAAACTGGAAAAAACCCGAACTCAAAGCGTGGGAGGAGCGTTTGCATGAGTTTGCTATTCGCCCCATGCAGCAATTCGACTACTCCAAAGGCAAAAACGCAAGCGACATGGCAATGGTGATTGACGCCATGGAACTTCTGTACACGGATAAACCGCATGCCTTTGGGATTGTGTCTTCCGATGCAGATTTCACCCCTTTGGTTATGCACCTGAAGTCCAAGGGCACAATCGTTTTTGGTTTTGGGCAGAAAAAAGCGCCCGAACCGTTTCAACGAGCGTGTTCGACATTTTTGTTCGTGGAGAACCTTGGAGATGATTCGACTTCGTTGCCAGAAAGCGGTTCGGTGCTTTCTGTAGCGACCGAGGCCGCGCCAGACGCGATTCAACCCATTCCTACCCACAAGCTCAAGATGGATACGCGATTGATCAGCTTGCTACGTAGTGCCGTAAAAGCTGTTGCAGACGAAGATGGCTGGGCGAAGTTGGGCCCTGTCGGTAATCATATTTCCAATCAGGCATCCTTTGATTCGAGAAATTACGGGTATGAAAAACTTGGTGCTTTGTTTGAAGCAACCCTGCTTTTTGAGATGAAACGTGTAAACACTGTGATGTCCGTTCGAGACATTCGCCTGGCAAAAGAAAAGGGCATTCAGAAGCCTGTCAATGCTTCAGGGAATTGACTGGCGCCAGCCCTGGCTGGCCCCCTGGCGCGAGCCTGGCCTGCGCGTCTCGCAGGCCGTCGCCAGCGGCCTGCCGCTGCACGAGGCGCTGAACCGCGAGGGGGCGGCGCCGGTCCGCTTTGTACCGCAAAGTCAACTGCCACCAGGCGAGGCCTATGAGCGCTATATCTTCAATAGCGGACAGTGCCCGACCCGTGAGGGCCTGCACGACTTTTTCAACGGATTGTGCTGGATGCGCTTTCCTGCATCCAAGACAAGGCTCAACCGCTTGCAGGCTGCCGAGATTGCCGCCGCAGGCGTCGCGCCGCTGCGCGGGCCGGTTCGCGATGCGCTGACGGTGTTTGACGAGAACGCGGCCTTGTTGCTGGCGCCGCAACCGCTGTGGGACGCGCTGATCGCCCGGGATTGGCAATTGCTGTTTGTCGGTCTGCGCCCGCTCTGGCGGCAGGCCAGGCTGGAGCTTTTTGGCCACGCACTGCTCGAAAAGCTGGTTTTTCCACGAAAACCCATTGCAGCCCATGTGTATCGGGCGCAGTTTGCTATTGATTCAGTAGCAAATCTGGATGCCCGGGTGGCCGCCGACCTGACTGCGGCCAAGCTCGCCGGCAAGCCTTTCACGCCTTTGCCGGTGCTGGGTGTTCCGGGCTGGTGGCCGCAGAATGAACCGGTTGGCGAGCACTTTTCCTTTTATGATGACTCCCTTGTATTCCGCCCGCGCAGATAAACAACAAGCCAAAAAACTGCGCCTTGAGCCCTCACCCTTCATCGGGCGGCTTGATTTGGGCTGAATCTCCCCCAATTGCCCGCAATAGAGTCTTCACAGCGGCCTTTATCCTTTATCCATTCGCTTATTACTGAGCTCTTCGGAGAATTCATGAAACGTATTTTTTTGTTCTTGCTGACCAATATTGCCGTGGTGGCGGTGCTGGGCATCGTGGCCAGCCTGCTCGGCGTGAACCGCTTCCTGACGGCCAACGGCCTGAACCTCAGCGCGCTGCTCGGCTTTGCGCTGATCATGGGTTTTGGCGGCGCCATCATTTCGCTGCTGATCAGCAAGCCGGTGGCCAAGTGGAGCGCCGGCGTGCGCATCATCAACGACGCGCAGAATGCCGATGAAGCCTGGATCGTCGAGACGGTGCGCAAGCTGGCCGACAAAGCGCAGATCGGCATGCCCGAGGTCGGCATCTTTGAAGGCGAACCGAATGCCTTTGCCACGGGCGCATTCAAGAACTCCTCGCTGGTGGCGGTTTCGACCGGATTGCTTGCCGGCATGACCCGGGAAGAAATCGAAGCCGTGATTGGCCACGAAATCGCGCACGTCGCCAATGGCGACATGGTCACCATGACGCTGATTCAGGGCGTGATGAACACCTTCGTGGTGTTCCTGTCGCGTGTGATTGGCTACGCGGTGGACAGTTTCCTGCGCCGCGGCAACGACAACAACTCCGGCCCCGGCATTGGCTACTACGTCAGCACCATCGTGCTCGACATCGTGCTGGGCTTTGCCGCCGCCATCGTGGTGGCGTGGTTCTCGCGGCACCGCGAGTTTCGGGCCGACGCCGGCTCGGCCCGCCTGCTGGGCCGCAAGCAGCCCATGATGAATGCGCTGGCCCGGCTGGGCGGCATGCAGCCCGGCGAGCTGCCCAAGTCTGTGCAGGCCATGGGCATCACTGGCGGCATTGGCCAGTTGTTTGCCACCCATCCGCCGATTGAAGAGCGCATTGCGGCGCTGCAAAATTCGCAGGACTAGGCGGGCTTGCCGCGAGTGATCAGGCCGGCTTCGCGCCGGCCTTTTTCATGACTAGGCGTCTGCGTCCGTGCCAGGGGCCTCGGGCGCCATGGCCTGCGTCATGGCGGGCGCCGCAGCCTGCGCACTTTGGGCGGCGCGGGCCTGCTCCAGCGTGCGGCTCACTTCCTCCGGGTCCATGCCGTACATGTCGGAAAATTCGGCCACGGTCTTGCCGCTGGCCTCGAAAGTTCTGCGCAGCGCATCGCGCTTGGCCGCCTTTTCAGCCAGCTCGGCAAAGGCTTCGTCGAGCAGGGCGGTGGAAACCTCGTCCTGCTGGCGTACGCACAGCAGATAGTCTTCGCGGCTCAGCCCCGAGGCCTCGATCGCCGCCATCAGCTGCGCACGCGCATAAGGCCGCAGGTCCTGGCTGGAGCGGGCCTGGCGCCGGCGGAAAATCTCCATGATCGCGTGATGCACATGCTCGGGCGCTACCGGCTCCACCGGTTCGCCGTTCAGGTCGTGGCGCTGAAGGCCTGAGGCCACGCTCTCCAGGTAGCGGGTGGATCGGGCGTGCAGGCCGAGCGCCACTTTCAGCTCATCACGTTTGAACGCCTCGGGGTGCAGTGCCAGCAGATCCTGGAACGCGCCCAGCTTGAGCGGCAGGAAGTGGGTGCCGAACATCTTGGGGTGGAGCTCGAAAAGCTGCTGCAGGACCGGGTGCACGGCGCGGGGCGCTCGGGTCTGCGCCTGGGGTTTGGCCGGCGACCGTCCACGTCCGCGGCCGCCTCGCCGGTCCTGGCGTGGCTGGGGTGCAGATGTCGTTTCGGCGGCTTCAGTGGCTTCGTTGGGCGCGGAGTGGGTATCGTTCATCGGTCGGTTCTGTCAGGTTGATATTCAGGGCGCCTTGGCGCCGCTTTAAAAATGGATAGCCACGGCGTTTGTGGCGTTTGCGGTGTGAAACCGTGAGGGCGAAGTATCCCCTATCCGGTGCGGCAGCCCTATCAGGCATGGGCCAGGCGCTGGCTTTCAGCCTCGGCCAGCAGCGTGCGCGCCACGGCTTCGGCCACCTTGATGCCATCGACGCCGGCCGACAAAATGCCGCCGGCGTAGCTTGCGCCTTCGCCCGCCGGGTAAAGGCCGCGCACGTTCAGGCTCTGCATGTCCTCGCCCCGCGTCATCCGGATCGGCGACGAGGTGCGGGTTTCCACGCCGGTCAGCACGGCATCGTGCGTGTCAAAACCCTTGATTTTGCGGCCGAACGCCGGCAGGGCTTCGCGCAGGGCTTCAATCGCATAGCCGGGCAGGGCGGAGGACAGGTCGCCCAGCGTCACGCCGGGCTTGTAGGAAGGCGTGATGCTGCCCAGCTGCGTGGACGGACGGCCGGCCACAAAGTCGCCGACCAGCTGGCCGGGCGCCTGGTAGTTGCCGCCGCCCAGCACGAAGGCATGGGATTCGAGCCGGCGCTGCAGCGCGATGCCGGCCAGCGCATCGCCAGGGTAATCGCGCGGGTCTATGCCCACCACGATGCCGGCATTGGCGTTGCGCTCGTTGCGCGAATACTGGCTCATGCCGTTGGTCACCACGCGGCCGGCCTCCGAGGTGGCCGCTACCACCGTGCCGCCCGGGCACATGCAAAAGCTGTAGACCGAGCGGCCGTTGCTGGCGTGGTGGACCAGCTTGTATTCGGCCGCGCCCAGTGCCGGATGGCCGGCGTGGCGGCCCCAGCGCGCGCGGTCTATCAGGCCCTGCGGGTGCTCGATGCGAAAGCCTATGGAAAAAGGCTTGGCCTCGACGTAGACGCCGCGCGCATGCAACATGGCAAAGGTGTCGCGCGAACTGTGGCCCAGCGCCAGCACGACCTGGTCGGCACGCAGTTCCTGCGACTGGCCGCTGGCCTGGTCCAGCACCGTCAGGCCGCGGATCTGCCGGCCACCCGGGCCGTCCTCAAGCAGCACATCGGTCACGCGCTGCTCAAAGCGGATCTCGCCGCCCAGCGCCACGATCTGCTCGCGCATGTTCTCCACCACCTTGACCAGCTTGAAGGTGCCGATGTGCGGATGCGCTTCGTACAGAATGTCGGCCGGCGCCCCGGCCTTGACGAACTCGTTCATCACCTTGCGGCCCAGGTAGCGCGGGTCCTTGATCTGGCTGTAGAGCTTGCCGTCGGAAAACGTGCCCGCGCCGCCTTCGCCGAACTGCACGTTGGACTCCGGATTCAGCACATTCTTGCGCCACAGGCCCCAGGTGTCCCTGGTGCGCTGGCGCACCGTCTTGCCGCGCTCCAGCACGATGGGCCTGAAGCCCATTTGCGCCAGCATCAACGCGGCAAACATGCCGCAGGGGCCAAAACCGATCACCACCGGACGCAGCGGCAGGCTGGCGGGCGCCACGCACACGGGGTGGTAGGTCATGTCGGGCGAGGGGATGATGTGCGGCTTGTCCGCATGTTGCGCCAGCAGCGCGGCTTCAAGCGTGGCATCGGCCAGCGCCACATCGACGATGTAGACCTGCGTGATCACGGCCTTGCGGGCGTCAAAGCTGCGCTTGAACACCGTGAAACCCGACAGGTCGGCGGGCATGATCTTGAGCGTGTGGAGGATGGCCGCCTGCAACGCGTCGTCGGCGTGGGCTAGCGGGAGTTTGATTTCAGTCAGTCTCAGCATGGTCGTCCAGTTCGTGGCTTGTGTTTATCAAGCAGAAGGGCGTAATGATAAGGGCGGACGCGAGCGACCGCGGGATAAAGGCGGACGCAAGCGCCCGCAGGCGGCGCCGCTTCAGGCGGGAAAAAGGCCTTCGACCGACAGGTAGCGCTCGCCGGTGTCGTAGTTGAAGCCCAGCACGCGTGCGCCGGCAGGCAGTTCGGCCAGCTTCTGGGCAATCGCCGCCAGCGTCGCCCCCGAGGAAATACCCACCAGCATGCCTTCCTCGCGCGCTGAACGGCGGGCCATTTCGCGGGCCGGTTCGGCATCGACCTGGATCACGCCATCGAGCAGGCTGGTGTCCAGGTTTTTCGGGATGAAGCCCGCGCCTATGCCCTGGATGGGGTGCGGCGCCGGCTGGCCGCCCGAGATCACCGGCGAGGCCGTGGGTTCGACGGCAAACACCTTGAGATCAGGCCAGGCGGCTTTGAGCACCCGGGCGCAACCCGTCAGGTGGCCGCCGGTGCCCACGCCGGTAATCAATACGTCGAGTCCGTCCGGGAAGTCGGCCAGGATTTCCCGCGCCGTGGTGCGCGCGTGGATCTCGACATTGGCCGGATTCTCGAACTGCTGCGGCATCCAGGCGCCCGGCGTGGCCGCTACCAGCTCCTGGGCGCGCGCAATCGAGCCCTTCATGCCTTTTTCGCGCGGCGTGAGGTCAAAGCTCGCGCCATAGGCCAGCATCAGGCGGCGACGCTCGACCGACATGCTGTCGGGCATCACCAGCACCAGCTTGTAGCCCTTGACGGCCGCCACCATGGCCAGGCCGATGCCGGTGTTGCCCGAGGTCGGCTCGATGATGGTGCCGCCAGGCCGCAGCGCGCCCGACTGTTCCGCCGCCTCGACCATGGACAGCGCGATGCGGTCCTTGATCGAGCCGCCGGGGTTGGCGCGTTCGGACTTGATCCACACCTGCGCCCGCGGACCGAACAGGCGGTTGATGCGCACGTGCGGCGTGTTGCCAATGGTGGCAAGGATGTTGTCGGCTTTCATTGGGGGCTCCTGGTGGGTGGGTAGGGTCGTCAACGTCATTGTGGCGCACTGTCATAATGGCGGCGTGAAGCCTGCCAGACCGCCGCTGGTGCCATATGGGAAACCTGGCACTGGAGGAACGTCCGGACTGCACAGGACAGCGTAGGAGGTAACACCTCTCCACTGAAAGCCGCAAGGTATAAGGTGAGGATCAGAGCAACAGAGACGAGCCGGTTCAGTCCGGGTGAAACGGGCAATCTCTACGCGCAGCAACACCAAATAGGCCAGCAGTGATGTGGTTCCGCAGAGCTGGCGGGTAGGTGGCACCGAGCCGGGTGGGCGACCCCCGGCCCAGATTAATGGCGGTCACGCCGGGTCATCGCAAGACGATCCGGTGCACAAAATCCGGCTTATCGGCGGGCTTCACACTTTATTTCAGAGCTGACTCGCAGGCTCGCGCATTTCACGGAGTGAACTGGGGGCTGAACGGCCGCAGCGCCGGGCCGCCCCAAGCAAGGCCAGCCCCTTGAGGGGGCAGCGCATTGCACGGAGTGAAAAGCGTGGGGGCTCTTCATCCTGCGCCACAACTGGAACGCCAGGAAGCCCACGACCAGCAGCACGGCGCCGTTGATCAGCGTGGGCTTGTGCATCAGGTGGCCGGCTTCCAGCGGAAGATACAGCGCGCCTGAAAGCGCCCCCAGCCATTCGGCCCAGATTCTTTCCAGCCACAAACCATGGCGGGCCCGCGTGGCGGCATGGCCGGCGTCAGTTGGATGCGGCCGCTGCGGGCGCAGGCGCTGCGGCGCCAGCAACCGGTGCAGCGCCGAAATACTTGGTGTAGATCTGCTTGTAGGTGCCGTCGGCCTTGATCTCGCTCAGGCCCTTGTTGATTTTCTCCAGCAACTCGGCATTGCCCTTCTTGACGGCGATGCCGTATTGCTCGGCGGCAAAGCTGCTGTCGCTGATGGTCTTGAACTTTGAGTCGGGGTTGTTGTTGACGTAATGCACGACCACGCCGTTGTCGGCCACCACGGCATCAACGCCGCCGCCTTCGAGCTCTTTCAGCGCCAGCGGCGTGGACTCGAAGCGCTTGATGTTGGCGCTGTCCTTGCCCTGCAGCTTGGCGACTACCTCGTCGCCGGTGGTGCCGTTCTGCACGCCGACCTTGAGCTTTTTCAGGTCATTGAACTTGCTGATTATGGAGTCTTTTTTCACCGCGATCAGTTGCTGGGCATCGAAATACGGGGCGGAAAAGTCCAGCGTCTGCTTGCGCTCGGGCGTGATGGTGATGGACGAGACCAGCAGGTCGCGGTCACCCTGGGCGACCGAATTGAAGATGCCTTCCCAGGGCGTATTCACGAACTTGACTTCAAAACCGGCCTTCTGGGCAATCGCCTTGACCACGTCAATGTCAAAACCGACGATTTCGCCCTTTTCATTTTGCAGCTCGAAGGGCGCATAGGCGGCGTCGGTGCCAACCACATACACCTTGGCGGCTGGCGCGGGCGCCGAGACGGCAGGCGCCGTGACCGGCGCACTGGCGCTGGGCGCCGCAGGCTCCTGCTTGCCGCAGGCCGCCAGCAGCAGGCCCGCGAGCAAGGTGCCGCCGGTTTGAAGAAAGTGTCGCGTGCTCATTGCAGCCATGAAAAAGCTCCCTGGAGAATTGAATGGAATGCGCCATAAACACGCTGGCAAGCCAGGGTTGCGCGCAATTGGACAAAAAAGTATAAGCGCCGGGCCCTTGCCGGCCCATCCCGGTTTACCCGGCTTGTTCCCCGGGCGAATGCCCGCGCATGGCCTCGATCCGGTCCACATGGGCCTGCAGCGAGCGCAGGGCGATAGTCCACAGGCGCGGATCGGTGTCGTCATAGGCCAGCGCCACCCAGTCCTGCAGCGTGCCCCCGGGTTTCGCGTTCATGGCCGCCGCTACCCTGGCCTCGCGCTTGAGGCGGTGCGCCCTGAGCTGGGCAATCGCCTGCGGGGCTTCCCCCAGCACATGGCCGTGGGCCGGCAGGATGAAGTCGATTTCATGCTCGTCGCAGGCGCTGCTGAGCCGGTCCAGCGAGGCCAGGTAGGCGGTCATCTCGCCGTCCGGCGGGTTGATGATGGTGGTGCTGCCATTGAGGATGTGGTCGCCCGAAAACAGCAAGCCGTCCTCAAGCAGCACCAGGCACACATGGTTGGCCGCGTGGCCGGGGGTGAAAATGACCTTCAGCGTGTGCGTCTCGCCCTGGCCGGCAAGCGCCAGCAGCTCCTGGTCCGACAGCGCCCGGTCGGGCACGAAATGCGAGTCCGCGCGCGCGCTGGCGGCGGATGGCAGGCCCAGAATGGGCGGGCGCGAGGCGCACAGCGCCTGCAGCGGCCGGGCGCCCGGTGAGTGGTCGGGGTGCGAATGGGTGCAGACGATCGCCGCTATGCGCCCGCCCGTTGCCGCGTGCAGGCGCCCAATGTGCGCTTCATCGTTGGGGCCCGGGTCGATCACGATGTAGCCGCTGCCCGGCGTGCCGACGATGTAGCTGTTGGTGCCCGGGCCTGTCATCAGGCCGGGGTTGGGCGCGGTCAGGCGCATGACATTTTTCAGCAGCGCAACCGGTTTGTCGCATTGCCAGTCAAGCGAGTGCACGATCTGGCCGTCGGGGCTGGTCAGCGCCAGTTCGCCGTAGGGCGAGTCATGTTGTAGGAAGTGCACTTGCTGACCGCCCCGCAGGCCGGTGCGCGGAAGCGGTGCGCCAAGCCGGACGGACGACGGGTCGGAGGGTGGATAGAGGAGTTGGGAGGGTCTGACCATGGGGAATTATGGCCCCCACGGTTGCTTACTGCGTGTAGCGCCCTGCCCCCCAAGGGGGCCACTGCGCCTGCGGCCCGGCAAAGCCGGTTCCGCGGCCCCTGCTGGCTTGAAGAGCAAGCCCGGCGGAAAATTGGCCTGTCTCGCGAGACTTTTCCAGCGCCATGCAAAAGGGATAATGAAGAAATGCGAATCCGATTTACCAAAATGCAGGGCGCGGGCAACGATTTCATCATGCTCGACGAAACCCGGGGGCTGCTCGGACTGACGACGGCGCAATACCGCTTTCTGGCCGACCGGCACTTTGGCGTGGGCGCCGACCAGATCCTGTCGGTCAGGCCCTCACCGGCGCCGGGCATTGACTTTGAGTACGTGATCCACAACGCCGACGGCGGCGAGGTCGAGCAATGCGGCAACGGGGCGCGCTGCTTTGTGCGCTTTGTGCGCGAGCAGGGGCTGACCAGCAAGGACGCGGTGCGCGTCAAGACCCTGGGCGGCGTGATCGAGCCCCGCATGCAGGCCGACGGCCGCGTCACGGTCAACATGGGTGCGCCGGTGTTTGAACTTCCGCGCATTCCTTTTGATGCGGCCGGTTTGGCGCCGAAAAGCGTTGATTCATGGCAAAAATGGCCGTTAGCCCTTGAAGGACGGTCGCAGTATGCTACTGTTTTGGTAGCGGTACTGTCCATGGGAAATCCCCATGCCGTGCAGCTGGTGGATGACGTGGACACCGCACCGGTGCTGGAAACCGGCCCGCTGATTGAAAACCATGCCTGTTTTCCAAATCGCGTCAACGCGGGCTTCATGCAGCTCGTCTCGCGCCAGCAGATCCGCCTGCGGGTGTACGAACGCGGTGCCGGCGAGACGCTGGCCTGCGGCACGGGCGCGTGTGCTGCGGTGGTGGCGGGCATACGCCTGGGTCTGCTCGATGGCCGGGTCGAGGTAGAGACGCGCGGCGGTTCTCTGACCATCGAATGGTCTGGCCAGCTCGATGCGCCTGTCATGATGACCGGGCCGGCGACCACCGTGTTTGACGCAGAGATTGAAATTCCGGACCGCCTTTAAGACACCGCTGGTCCATTCAGTTCAAGCAGGGGCCGCGGAACTGGCTTTGCCAGGCCGCAGGCGCAGCGGCCCCCTTGGGGGGCAGGAAGCGACACAAAGTGCGCGACCATGGGGGCCTATTTACAATGCCAACATGAACCCAACCGAACATCCCATTACCGAAGACGATATCGCCAATTTCCTGGCCAATACGCCGGATTTCTTCGAGCGCCATGCCGAGTTGCTGGCCACGGTGCAGCTCTCCAGCGGCCATGGCAGCCGCGCGGTCAGCCTGCAGGAGCGCCAGGCCGGCATGCTGCGCGAGAAGATCAAGGGCCTGGAGACGCGGGTGGTCGACATGATCCGTCATGGCCAGGACAACGAGGTGATTGCCGCCAGGATGCAGGCCTGGACGCGCGGGCTGCTGCAGACCGCCGATGCGCGCGACCTGCCCGCCGCCGTGGTGCAGGGCGTCACCAGCGGGTTTCAGCTGCCACAGGCGGCCATCAAGGTCTGGCACGTGAACGGCATTTTCTCGGGCGAAAGCTTTGCCACCGGGGTGAGCAGTGATGTGAAAACTTTCGCCGCCTCGCTGGAAGCGCCTTACTGCGGCGTCAATTCGGGCTTTGAGGCCGTGAACTGGCTGCCCGAGCCCGGGCTTGCCGTGTCGGTGGCGCTGATCCCGCTGCGCGCCGATGCGGCCAGCCGGGTGTCCGGCCTGCTGGTGCTGGCGTCGCCTGATCCCGAGCGCTTTGACAGCGAGATGGGGACGGATTTCCTGCAGACCCTGGGCGACCTGGCGGGTGCCGCCCTGTCGCGCCTGCGGGCTCAGACCGCAAGCTGACCTGGTCCACCACGCCATGGCGCGCCTGTCCTCGCCAGCACCCGGGTCCGCCGCACCGCAGACGGATCCGGCACCCGATTCAAGCCCGCTGGTTGAACGCTACCTGGAGCATGTGCGTGTGGAAAAGCGCCTGGCCCTGCGCACCGTCGAGCTCTATGCCGCAGACCTGCAAAAACTGCAGGCACAGGCGCACGCGGCCGGTGTCGCGCTGACAGCGGTGCATACCACCCACCTGAGGCGCTGGGTGGCCCAGATGCACAGCGCTGGCCGCAGCGGGCGCGGCATCGCGCTGATCCTGTCGGGCTGGCGTGGCTTTTACACCTGGCTGGGCCGCGAGGGCCTGGTGAGCGGCAACCCGGCCCAGGATGTGCGCGCGCCCAAGGCCGCCAAACCGCTGCCCAAGGCGCTGAGCGTGGACGAGGCGGTGCAGCTGGCGAGCTACCAGGGCCCGGAAACCGCTGCCGACCCGCAGCTTGAAGCGCGCGACCGCTGCATCACCGAATTGCTTTATGGCTGCGGCCTGCGCATCGCCGAGCTGGTGGGTCTTGATGTGCGGGCCAGCGCCACGGCCAGCGGCTGGGTCGACATGGACGCGGCCGAAGCCCATGTGCTGGGCAAGGGCGGCAAGCGCCGCAGCGTGCCGGTGGGGCGGGCGGCGCTGCTGTCGCTGCAGCAGTGGCTGGCGCTGCGCGCGGACTGGGCCCATGACGGCCAAGCGCTCTTCATCAACCAGCGCGGCACGCGGCTCACGCCGCAGCATATCCGGGTGCGGCTCAGGCGGCGCTCCCAGCTGGCCGGGCTGGCGACACCGGTACACCCGCACATGCTGCGCCACTCCTTTGCCAGCCACGTCCTGCAGTCCAGCGGCGACCTGCGCGCGGTGCAGGAGTTGCTGGGCCACGCCAACATCACCACCACGCAGGTCTATACGCGGCTTGATTTCCAGCATCTGGCCAAGGTGTATGACGCGGCCCATCCGCGCGCCCACGCCAGCGGGCGGGGCCCGGCGGCGCCCGCAGCCGGCAAGGACGAGCCGGAAACCTGAGCTGGCAGCGCCGGCTCAGGCCGCTTCAAGCCGCTTCAGCCAGAGACGCGCGCCGCGAGAAGCTGGGTTTGAGCACCTCGCCCAGCATGAAAACCTTGCGCCTGCTGCGCGCCGGGATGGTGGCCAGGCGCTCTTCGAGTTGCGTCAGGAGATCCTCCGCGCCCACCCTCCGATGGGGCACGAGCGCATACACCACATGCACCTGGGCCACGCAGTCCGGCGGCAAGTCCTTGTAGGGCATGAGGCAGCGCGCCACGATGCGCGGGCCCAGGCTGGCGGCTTCCCCGGCACTGAACGGGCCCTCCACCAGCATGCCAAAGCGCCGCTCCGACAGGCGCGCCGCGCTGTCGATCTCACGGGCGGTGGAAAGCAGGCGCTGGGCCACGCGCAGCGGCAACTCGTCGGCTGCCCTGCGTCCGAAATCGCGCTGCACCTGTTCGGTGTTGATCACATCGATCAGCATGACCGCGCTCTGGTGATGCAGCCGGTCCGAGCGCGCAATCATGCGCAGCAGGCGGGCGGAGAAGACATGCGCGTTGATCAGTCCGGTGCTCGGATCCATCCGGTCCAGGCCCTGGATGCGGCGTATGTTTTCGCGCCGGTGCTGGCTGCGCAGCATCAGCACCACCATGACGACCGGCAGGTTCAGGGCCACCGCGATCTGCATGCCGTATTGCGTGAAGAAGTCGGCAGTCAGCCAGCCGCTGGTGCCCGCCAGCGTCAGGCTCGCGGCGATCAATAGCGGCAGGTAAGAGAGCAGCAGCCACGGCGCAAAACGGTCACCGCGTCGCCAGACCCAGACCAGGGCGAAAATTCCGCTGAGTTCGAGCAGCAGCAAGGCGGGAATGACCAGTTCCATGCGCGATGCTGCCGGCACCCACGCCAGCCCGACGGCCGCCGCAAGACCGGCCGTTGCCAGCCCCCTCATGAGCAGGTGCAGCCGCCGTGAGCGTTCCGGCAGCGCCACCGCGGTCGAGATGAACAGCAGCGTGCTTGATACCGTCAGCATGGGCAGCACGGCGGAGGAAATGTCATTCCACCAGGGCCAGTCCGGCCACAGATGCAGCCCCGCGATGCCGGTGATGCTGGCCTGGGTCAGAGCCATCAGGGTGACGCAGAGCGCATAAAACCCATAGACACTGTCCCGCAGCGACACGGCGCTGAGCGCGGAAATCAGGGCCGCAAGACCGGTCAGCCCGAAGAAAATCCCCAGGATCAGGGACACACGCTGCTCCGAGTGGCTCAGGCGAGCCTCGCTGATGAACTGCAGGGGCGCACTGAACGCATGGCCGTTTTCCAGCCTCAGCAGGTATTTGGTCGGCACTTCGGCGGACAGGGCAATCGGCAGCAGCGGATGGCGGTGCGGCACCGGCCATTGGCTCACCGCGACCAGGTCACCCGCCCGCTGCTCATTCCACTGGCCGGCGCCGTCCAGCGTGTACAGGGATGCCCGGTCCAGGGCCGGATAAGGCACTTCGAGATACCAGCGCTCGGCATCGGGTGCGGGCGGCACGTTCAGGCGAATCCACACGGCCTGGCCGCTCGTGACCGGGTAGATGAGCTTCTTGCCGGTGGGTTGCCAGGGGAGGGACTCATGGCGGGCAAGCTGCCCGGCCGTGAGGCTGCCGCTGCTGTCTATCCAGTAGTCCCCCCAGTCCTGCAAGGCCACCGGCTGGGCGCGGGTATCCAGGTCAAGCACGGTGCGCGAACGCGCTTCAGGGCTGGCCAGCGCCAGCAGCAAGCCGGCCAGCGCGCTCATGGCGGCCCATGCCATGGCCCGAAAAAGCGGGGCGAAAGGCCTGCAATTTATCGAGGTTGCAAAAAAATACTTATAAATCATTAATTTACGATTGTCGCAAAATTCCTGGGGCTATTGCCGTGGCCGCTCAGGGTCGGGCAGCCACATGCGGCAAGGCACGGGCGAGGCGCGCGAAGTTGCCTGCTACCAGTGGCATCGGCCAGCCGCGACAATGCAGCATGAAAATACTACGACTGAGGGATGGCAAGGAACGCTCATTGCGGCGCCGTCACCCCTGGATTTTTGACGGTGCGATTGCCAGCGGCGGCGGCGATGCGGGGGAAACGGTGCGGGTGGAGAGCCACGAGGGCAGGTTCCTCGCGTGGGCCGCTTTCAGCCCGCGCTCCAGGATTCGCGCCCGGGTCTGGAGTTTCGACGAGGCGCAGCGCATCGACGCGCCCTTCTTTGCCGCGCGCATTGCCGCGGCAATCAGGGCGCGAGGGCGCTTTGACATCCAGAGCGACGGACTCAGGCTGATTCACGGCGAGTCCGACGGGCTGCCCGGCGTGGTGGTGGACCGTTACGCTGACACGCTGGTGGCGCAGTTTTCAAGCTGTGGCGCCGAGAAGTGGAAAAGCGTGATTGTCCAGGCCCTGCTGGCGCAAACCGGCTTGAGCCGTCTGTATGAGCGCTCCGACGCCAGCGTTCGCACGCTCGAAGGCCTGCCCGAAGCCACCGGCTGGCTGGAAGGGTCTGGCGATACAGGCATCACGATTTCGGAGCACGACTGGAAGCTGAGCCTGGACGTTGCCGAAGGCCATAAAACAGGCTTTTACCTGGACCAGCGCGACAGCCGTCAGAAGTTTGCCGCCTACACGCGTCGCCTCGGCTTCGGCGAGGTGCTCAATTGCTATTGCTACACCGGCGGGTTCACGGTGGCCGCGCTGGCTGGCGGGGCAGGGCATGTCACTTCGATCGACTCCTCGGGCCCGGCCATCGCCCGCGCGCAGGCCAACGTGGCCCTGAACGGTTTTGCCGCCAGTCGCACCACCATGCTCGACGCCGACGTCAATGCGTCGCTGCGCCAGTACCTGAAGGAGGGCAGAGCCTTCGATGCCATCGTGCTTGACCCGCCGAAGTTTGCGCCGACCGTTGCCCATGCGGAAAGGGCGGCCCGTGCGTACAAGGACATCAACCGGCTCGCGCTTTCCATTCTGGCGCCTGACGGCGTGTTGTTCACCTATTCCTGCTCGGGCGGCATCAGCGCCGACCTGTTCCACAAGATCGTGGCGTCTGCGGGCAGCGATGCGGGCGTCGATGCCTTCATTTCGGAACGCATGGGCGGCGCGCCCGACCACCCTATGACCGTCGCTTTTCCGGAAGGCGAGTACCTCAAGGGCCTGGTGCTGGTCAAAAGGCGGGCCGATTCGGTGCTTTGAGGGAGAAATCGGGCGATTGTCCAGGTTGTGAGGCCATAGTTTGCTATCAAAATTATAGTTGCCGAAAGGCCTGGTCCTGCGCGCCTTGCGGGTAGCCGGGCGGGTGATTGCCTGGTCCGAGTCCGTCCACGGGGCCCTTCATGCCGGGCATTATTGGCAATGCGTCGCCAAGGGCTTGCAGGCCTCGCTAAACTCCCCAGCTTGAAGCCTGGAGTCCGCGGGCGCGAAGCGGCGCTGACGTCTGCAGGCCATTTCGACATTCCATCCGTTTTTTGAGGTAGGCACCATGAGTTTGATTCCCGTCACCATCCTGACCGGTTTTCTTGGGTCAGGCAAAACCACGCTGCTCAAGCGCGTGCTGACCGAAGCGCACGGGCAGAAGATTGCCGTCATCGAAAACGAGTTTGGCGAGGAAAACATCGACAACGAAATCCTCGTCAATGACACCCAGGAAAACATCATCCAGATGAACAATGGCTGCATTTGCTGCTCGATACGCGAGGATCTGCGTGAAACGCTGCAACTGCTGGCGGCCAAGAAGCGCAAGGGCCTGCTTGATTTTGAACGCGTGGTGATCGAAACCACCGGCCTGGCCGACCCCGGTCCGGTGGCTCAGACCTTTTTCATGGACGAGGAAATTGCCGAGCAGTACCTGCTCGACTCCATCCTGACGCTGGTTGATGCGAAACACGCACAGACCCAGCTCGATGAGCGCCAGGAGGCACGCCGGCAAGTCGGTTTTGCCGACCAGATATTCATCAGCAAGACCGACCTGGTGGGCGCGGACGAAGTTCAGGCGCTGATGCACCGCCTGACGCACATGAACCCGCGCGCGCCGCAAAAAGCCGTGCATTTTGGCGAAGTGCCGATTGCCGACGTGTTTGACCTGCGCGGCTTCAACCTCAACGCCAAGCTCGACATCGACCCGGATTTCCTCAAGGCCGAGGACCATGAGGCGCACGACCATGATCATGTCCATGGCGAGCATTGCGACCACCCCTCCCATGCGCCCAGCGACGGGCATGGCCATCACCACCACCACGACGATGACGTCAAGAGCTTTGTCTTTCGCTCGGACAAGGCTTTCAGCCCCGCCAAGCTGGAAGACTTCCTGGGCGCGGTGGTGAACATCTACGGCCCGCGCATGTTGCGCTACAAGGGGGTGCTCAACATGGAGGGCACCGAGCGCAAGGTGATTTTCCAGGGCGTGCATCAGCTCATGGGCAGCGACCTCGGCCCGGCCTGGGCGGAAGGCGAGGCGAAAAACAGCAAGATGGTTTTCATCGGCATCGACCTGCCGAAAGATATTTTTGTCCAGGGGCTGGAGCAGTGCCTGGTTTGAGGTAGGCTGTTCGCAGGTTTGATACCGAGGGCCAGAGATTCCATGATTGTCTCGCTTTTCCAACGGATGGTGTCTGCAACGGTAGCCCGCATCGAGGGGCCGTTACAATCGCGCGCCGACCACAATACCCGGAAACCTGAATCGGGAGGCCAGCCAGAGAGAAATGAGGCCAGAGGGCGCGCCGACAGGGGCGCCGAAGGCCGCATGCAAGAGACTCGATCGGGTCAAACGATTCGGGCCGTGTCCAGGAATGGCGCGGCGGCAGACACACCAGGAAATCTGGCAACAGCTAGGGCCGAATTGCCTGAAGGCGGTTTGGCAAAGAGCCGGCGCGGGGTCCATCCCAGGCCGCTTCCCAGAGGAGAGACATTGTGAATGCCCCAGCGAAAAAGACCATGACGCCAGCCAGGGCGGTGGTTAAATCAGCGCCTGCGGCTGTCGTGAAGAAGCCGGTCAAAGCCGTCAAGGCTGCCGCCGGGAAATCTGCCGTCGTCACCGCGAAGCCTGCTGTAAAAGTAGCGCGCAAGAAAGAGCCGCTTGAGGCAAGCCGCGATAAATCGCCCGGAAAGCCGGTATCTGCTCGCGCCAAGGCGCCTGCCCAACCCCTATATATCGAGTCAAAATCCGTGTCAAAACCTGCTGCCAAAGCGATTGCCAAGCTGGCTGAAACAGACAGCAAGGCGGGCAAAACCGCCGATCGTCTGAAGCCCGCACCTGCCGCCTCCGCGCCAGCGCCTGCCCCAGTGGCCAGCCGCACAGCGGTGCGCATGGCCTCCGCGCCCCTGAAACCGGGACGCAGAAGCTCGGCGCGAACTGCCGTCCACTCACCCCCTCCCGCACCCATGGTGCCAACCCATGCGCCTGACGCAGCCAAAGCCAGTTATTCAACAATGATCGAACGCGTGATCGCGCCGCCTATTCATGCGGCCGCCCCCAAAGACCCGAAGCTTGCCAACAACTGGAAGACCAAGCCCGCCGACCAGTTGACCGACGAGGAAGTCAAGGCCATGCCGGACTCCGAGTACATGAACGAAAAGCAGCTGGCTTTCTTTCGTCACAAGCTGTCGGTGCTCAAGCAGGAAATTCACAACAGCGCGGGCGAAACGACGGAACACCTGCGTGAAGACACTTCGGTCGTGCCTGACCCCGCAGACCGCGCCACCATTGAAGAAGAGCACGCACTTGAACTACGCACACGCGACCGCGAACGCAAGCTGCTCAAGAAGATCGAACAGTCGATTGCGCGCATTGATTCGGGCGACTACGGCTATTGCGATGAAACGGGCGAAGCCATTGGCGTCGGTCGGCTGATTGCGCGTCCCACGGCAAATCTGTCCCTGGAGGCGCAGCAGCGTCGCGAACTCAAGCAAAAGATGTTTGGCGATTGATCGATTGACCTCCGGCTTGACGCTTTCGCCCTCCTAGATGTCCAAAGACGAAACCTCACCAGGTCTGCTGTCCAAGGTGGTCCGGTTCGTCCGGAATCCGGCGACGAGCTGGTCCGAGCTCGATTCGGTCCAGACGGACCGGGACGATTCGGTGAGCAAGCAGCTGCTCAAGGAAATGATCGAGCGCAAGCGGCGAAATGATTTCGTGCGCAAGCGCGAGTTCGACATGTTGCGCAAGATGCGCAAGCACGAAACCATGGTCGGCATGGGGCAGGATATCTCGGGAGGCCCGTCTTTTTTCCAGAGCAGCATGGCCTCCAGGCCCGACGATCGCGCCTCGACGCTCAAGAAAATCGACGAGATCGAGGCACAGATGTCGATGCAGTGGTGGAAAACCAAGGACCAGAACGCGCCGGCGCATTCCGATGATTCCCGCTCCCAGGGCAAGGGGGATGTGACTCTGAACCCCATGCTGGACAACGCCCTGCCCATGGCCTATCGGCCGACTACTCCGGCCGGGCTGCCACTTTCTTCGAGAGGGGCCGAGCCAGCGGCGCCAGACCAGGGGAGGCCTTCCGGAAGCTCGCCTGCCGCACCCCTTCAATTCCCGAAAATCGGCGGCGTTCCCGGCTTTGACCGGGCTGACGATAGTCCGGTGTCAACCTTTTCTCCCTCCCGGAGCGGAGCGGTCGGCGTGCAGGAAATGCTAGCGCATGATGCCGAACTGGAAGAGGCCGCGATCCTGTTTGCCAACGGCGAAGATGCTGGCGCGGAAGCCGGCCTGCTGCAGATACTGGCACCCGGGGCGAGCGGGGAAAGCCATGTGGAGACCTGGTTGACCCTGTTTGATCTTTATCGTGCAACAGGAGAGCAGGACAAGTTTGAAAAGACTGCCATCGAGTTTGTGGAGCGGTTTGACCGCTCCGCTCCGCAGTGGTTCTCCCTGCCAGACATGGTTAAAAAAATGGGTGGCGCGGCGGACAAGGCGACCGAAGGAGCGGCAGCCGACTGGATCTGCCCTTCTGTCCTGGGAATGCAGACCGTGGCCGCCTTGCGGGCGGCCGTTGGACGGGCGGCCATGCCCTGGCGCCTGGATTGGAGCAACCTGAAATCCATAGAAGCGCCCGCACTGGACCCTCTGTACCGGGTATTTGCCAGCTGGGCGAGTCAGCCGGTTCAGCTGAGATTCATGGGTGATCCGCAGTTGCAGCATGTGCTGCGCAAAGCCACCCCGTCGGGTGACCGGAACATTGACCAGAACTGGTGGCTGCTGCGCATGGAGGCGCTGCGAATCACACACCGCCCTGACGATTTTGAACTCGCAGCGCTTGATTTTTGTGTCACCTATGAGGTGTCTCCACCGGCGTGGGAAAGCGCACGTTGCGAATACAAGACGCTGGACGAGCAGGGCGGGCTCATGGGCGGCAATACCATCATCGGCGAGGTTTACCGAGACTCGATGCCGTCCGGGTTTTCCATCACGGGGAGGGACACAGAGCGCGGAGCAGACGGTTCACAGTCGAGCCAGCTTTTGTCGGTGGAGTTGTCCGGGCAGATTCAAGGCGATGCGATCGCAGTGCTTGACAAGCTCGAAGCCAGGCTTGCGGGAGCCGATGTGATGCATGTCTGCTGTGGAAAACTGATCAGGGTTGACTTTTCTGCTGCGGGCACGCTGCTCAACTGGGTGTCGGCGCGGGAAGCGGAGGGCCGTTCCGTTCAATTTGTGGAAGTCAATCGCCTGGTGGCCTCTTTTTTCAACGTGATTGGAATTACCGAACATGCCAGCGTGGTGATTCGCTGCGACTGATATTTGCGCCGCATTGACATTCGTTCTCGGCTGTTCCATGGCTTGTGCGCGTCCCCGGCGTGAGCGATCCGTTTGACCTTGGCCTGCGATCAAACGGCGGCGCCTTCACTGCGCTGCCGGCGATCTGCGGCGGGGCTCCACGGTATGGGGTTATGAGGCTGGGTGCAGGCCCTTGCCCCCAAAATGCCCCGCAAAATGACCAGCAAAGGGGGGCGCGACCTCTCTCCTCCGTTGCCAAGGCTGGTTTCATCTCCAGCGCAACGCAATGACCTCTCAGATGCCTGGGTTGGGCGAGTGGCCGATTAAGGCTCTACTTTCATTGCTTATCCTAAGTGCTTAATCTAGAACATGTTTTTATCAAAAGAACAGGTTTCTGCACTCGCTTCTAAGTCCTTGATTCCATTGAAAAAATTTGTTTCAACCCCCTTGTTTGCGAGTGGTTTCCTGATAAAGTGGGAAAAAGTGCAATTTAGTGGAAGCAAGTGTTTTTCGAGGGTTTTAAACTGTGTTTCAAGGCGCGTCATCTTTAGCTCTCGATACCAAGGGTCGGCTGTCTGTGCCGACCCGGTTTCGTGACGTCTTGAGTACGACCGCCGCTGGCCAGCTCACGATTACCAAGCACCCCCACGGTTGCCTCATGATTTTTCCGCGCAACGAGTGGGAGATGTTTCGCGAGCGCATTGCAGCCTTGCCCATGCAGGCTCAGTGGTGGAAGCGGATTTTTCTGGGCAACGCCATGGATGTTGAAATGGATGCCTCGGGCCGTGTGCTTGTATCGCCTGAATTGCGCGCTGCGTCGGGTATCAGCAAGGATTCCGTTTTGCTGGGCATGGGTGCTTACTTCGAGCTCTGGGATGCGGCGACTTACGCCGCCCAGGAAGCCGAACAGATGAAGGGCGAGATGCCTGATGTCTTCAAAGATTTCTCATTCTGAAAGAAGACGGTGAACGGCACATGGACCCACAGAACCGTCTTGTTGAATGAAGCGATTGCTGCGCTTCAGGTCAACCCGGACGGTCACTACATCGGCGCCACCTTTGGCCGTGGCGGGCATTCCCGCCTGCTGCTGTCGAAACTTTCCGCGCTCGGACGCCTGACGGCCTTCGACAAGGATCTCGATGCCATTGCGGAAGCGAAAACCATCGCCGACCCGCGTTTTTCAATCCGTCACGAAGGTTTCATGCATCTGGGCCAGCTTCCGGCGGCAAGCGCGGCGGGTGTGCTGATGGATCTGGGTGTGAGTTCTCCCCAAATCGACAATCCGGTACGCGGCTTTTCCTTCAGGCAGGAGGGTCCGCTTGACATGCGCATGGACACAACGCGTGGCCAGAGTGTGGCCGAGTGGCTGGCCGACGCATCCATCGAAACCATGACGCAGGTGATTCGTGATTATGGCGAAGAACGGTTTGCTGGGCAGATTGCAAAGGCGATTGATCGTCGCCGACAGGAACGGGGACCTTTGCAAGGTACCGCCGAGCTTGCCGAAGTCGTGGCTGGCGCGGTCAAGACCCGCGAACCGGGCAAGGATCCGGCAACCCGAACCTTTCAGGCTCTTCGGATTTTCATCAACGCCGAGCTCGAAGAATTGCAGGAGGCGCTACAAGCCTCTTTGACGGTATTGCAACCAGGGGGGCGTCTGGTGGTGATCAGTTTTCACTCGCTGGAAGACCGCATCGTCAAACAGTTCATTGCAGGCCATTCCCGCGAGGTCTTTGATAGGCGGGCTCCCTTTGCCGCGCCAAAGGTGATGCAGCTCAAAGCGCTGGGTCGGATCAAGCCCAGCGAGGAGGAGATCGCGGGCAATCCGCGTTCGCGCAGCGCCGTGATGCGCGTGGCAGAGCGTATAGGGGAGGCTGTGTGAATCGTATTGGGTTCGTCGTCCTGGCAGTTGAAGCATTTCCCGTGATTGAGCCGGAAGGCATCTGATGGCACGCCTGAACTTTGTCCTGTTACTGGCTGTGCTGGTCAGCGCGCTGTACCTGGTGCGAACCCAGTATGAGTCGCGCCGTCTTTATGTGGAGCTTGAAAAAGTCACGGCGCAGAGCCGCAAGATTGAAACCGAAAATGAGCGCCTGCAGGTGGAAAAGCGCGCCGAGGCCACGCCGCTCAAGGTTGAGAAGCTTGCAGTGGATCGCCTGAAGATGCGCACCACAACGCCGGCAATCACGCAATACGTGACGCACAGGAGTGTTGCGGCATCGGCGGAAGGCGCGCAGCATGAGTAGAAGCATTCTCTACACGTCAAGCCCACTGCTGGCCAGCAAGACGCCGGTCTGGCGAAGCAAATTCATTGTGGCTGGAATTGCGCTGGCTTTTGTCGGGCTGGCGGGCAGGGCCGCCTATATACAGATTTTTGGGAATGATTTTTTTCAGCGCCAGGGCGAGGTCCGGTTTGTGAGAACCCTGGAGTTGCCTGCCAACCGGGGCCGCATTCTGGATCGCAATGGCCTTATTCTGGCGTCGAGCGTGCCAGCTCCGAGTATCTGGGCCATTCCGGAAGACGTCGAGGCGAGCCCTGCCCAGTTCGTGCAACTGGCCAAGCTGCTGGAAATGCCTCTGGCCGAACTCAAGAAAAAGCTGGGTGACGAGGACAAGACGTTTGTCTGGGTCAAGCGCCAGGTCGATGCGCCGGTGGCGGAAAAAATTCAGGCGCTGGGTCTCAAGGGTATTTATCAGCGCAAGGAGTACAAGCGCAAGTACCCTGAAGGTGAGACGACCGCGCACGTGGTCGGATTTACCAACGTTGAAGACAATGGGCAGGAAGGGATAGAGCTGGCCTTCAACAAGGAGCTGTCGGGTAAAGCGGGTTCACGGCGCGTCATCAAGGACCGCCTCGGGCGGGTTGTCGAAGGCATAGGTGAGCAGGTGCCGCCGGTGGAGGGTCAGGACATTGAATTGAGTATTGACAGCAAAGTGCAGTTCTTCGCTTATCAGAAGCTGCGCGATGCGGTAACCGCGCGCAAGGCCAAGGCCGGCAGTGTGGTGGTGCTTGACTCGGTCACCGGCGAAGTGCTGGCGCTCGCCAACTACCCGAGCTACGTTCCTGACAAGCGAAAAAACCTCACGGGCGAACAACTGCGCAACCGGGCGCTGACCGACACTTTCGAGCCCGGTTCCACGATGAAGCCCATCACGGTCGCCATGGCGCTGGAGGCGGGCCGGGTAAAGCCGCAAACCCTGATTGAAACGGGGCCTGGACGGTTCAGCATTGGCGGGTTCACCATCAGCGACACCCATAACTACGGAACCCTTACCGTCGAAGGCGTGATCCAGAAGTCGAGCAACGTCGGGGCACTCAAAATCGCGCAAAAAATGAGCCCCCATGAGATGTGGGACACCTACGTCGCGCTGGGTTACGGGCAGAAGCCGCAGATCCAGTTTCCAGGCGCGGTGACCGGGCGGCTACGCCCGTGGAAGACCTGGCGGCCGGTTGAGCAGGCCACCATGGCCTATGGTTATGGGCTGTCGGCTTCGCTGTTCCAGATGGCGCATTCCTATACCGCTTTCGCGCACGATGGACAAATCATCCCTGTGACCATGCTAAAAAGCGGCGAACCGGCCGTCGGCGCCAGAGTGTTTTCCGCAGAAAATGCGCACGCCGTGCGGCGCATGCTCCAGATGGCTGCCGGTCCGGGCGGAACGGGCCAGCTCGCGCAGACCGTGGGGTATTCAGTCGGCGGCAAGTCCGGCACGGCGCACAAGCAGGTCGGCAAGGGTTATGCAAGCAACAAGTACCGCGCATGGTTTACCGGCATGGCCCCGATTGAAGCGCCGCGCATCATCGTTGCGGTGATGATTGATGAGCCAAGTGACGGAAAATATTATGGTGGTCTGGCAGCAGCCCCGGTATTTAGTGAGGTGGTTCAGCAGACCTTGCGCATGATGGGCGTGCAGCCCGATATGGATGTCAAGCCGCAAATCGTGACGCAGACCGTGGAGGAGTCGTTTTGACAACGCTGCTTCATACCCCCGAGCAGGCAGCCCGCTGGTTGCAGGAGCGAGTGACCGGCAGCCTCTGGGCTGACAGCCGCAAGGTCAGTCGCGGCGATGGCTTTATCGCCTGGCCGGGCGCCGCGACCGATGGCCGCAAGTATCTCGGTGAAGTACTCGCGTCGGGCGCGCTGGCATGTCTGATTGAGCAAAGTGGAGCCGAGGCTTTCGGCATCGACGATGAAAGAGTCGCCACCTATGCCGGGCTGAAGGCGGCTTGCGGTGCAGTGGCTGCCGCTTATTTTGGCTCGCCCAGCCTGCAGTTGCAGATTGCTGCGGTGACCGGCACCAACGGCAAGACGACTACGGCCATGTGGCTGGCGCAAGCGCTTTCCCGTCTGGGTCGCAAATGCGGCGTGGTGGGCACCCTGGGTATCGGCCAGCCGGGAGCCATGGTCGCCAACGGATTGACAACTCCCGACCCGGTGTTGCTCCAGCAGCAGCTGCGCCGTTTTGTCGATGACGGGTTCCGCGCGTGTGCGCTTGAAGCGTCGTCCATCGGGATTGAAGAGCGCAGACTGGACGCCACGCAAATACAAGTGGCGATCTTCACCAACTTCACCCAGGATCATCTCGACTACCACGCCTCCATGCAGGACTACTGGCAGGCCAAGAAAATGCTGTTCGGCTGGCCCGGGCTGAAGGCCGCAGTCATCAATACCGATGACATCAAGGGTATCGAGCTGAGCGCCACGCTAGCGGGCACGGATCTCGATGTGTGGACATTTTCATGCCACCGCAACGCGCGCCTGCAGGCGCGTGACATCCAGCACGGTGCACGGACCTTGAGCTTTGACGTGATGGAAGGCAGTGAAAGCCACAGGGTTTCAACGCCCATGGTGGGGCATTACAACGTCTCCAATCTGCTGGGTGTCATGGCTGCTCTCAGGGCCATGGGTGTGCCGCTGGCCGATGCGGTGGGCGCCTGCGCAGACTTGCTGCCGGTGCCTGGCCGTACCGAAACCCTGGCGATGGAAGGCCTGCCGCTGGTTGTCATCGACTACGCGCACACGCCCGATGCGCTTGAAAAGGTACTCGCTGCGCTCAGGCCGGTGGCCACGAGCCGGGGTGGGCAACTCTGGTGCTTGTTTGGTTGCGGCGGCGACCGCGATGGCAGCAAGCGGCCGATCATGGCTGCGGTCGCGGAGCAACATGCCGACCAGATCGTGGTGACCAGCGACAATCCGCGCAGCGAAAACCCCCTGGCGATCATCAGCCAGATCATGCTTGGATTGAGTCACCGGGATGCCGTGCATGTACAGGCTGACCGGGCGGCCGCCATTGCGCATGTTTTGGCCTCGGCTCAGGCCCGCGATGTGGTGCTGCTTGCGGGCAAGGGCCATGAGGTCTATCAGGAAGTGTGCGGGGTAAAACTGCCATTTTCTGACCGCGATCACGCGCAGACCGCGTTGAATGCGCGAGCCGCCCTGCAGGGAAGGGCGGGCACACCATGATGAGCTTGCAACAGGCTGCGGCGTTGGTCTCATCAGCCAGGCTGGTGGGGGATGAACGAACGGAATTCAGGCGGGTGCATACCGACACGCGAAGCATTGAGCCGGGCGACCTTTTCGTGGCACTCAAGGGGGAGAATTTCGATGCCCACCAGTTTTTGGTACAGGCCAGGGACAAAGGTGCGGTGGCCGCGATTGCGCAGCAAGGGCTGATCGAGGCGGGGTTGCCTGGTCTGGAAGTAGGTGACTCCCGGCTTGCCCTGGGTCAATTGGCTGCCGGATGGCGTTCCCGGTTCGGCCTGCCTCTCATCGCGGTGACTGGCAGCAACGGAAAAACGACGGTCACCCAGATGATTGCCTCGATCTTGCAAGCCTGGAAGGCCGACGCCGCGTTTGCGACTGCAGGCAACCTCAACAATGACATTGGCGTGCCCTTGACCCTGTTGCGGCTGCAAGCCTCGCACGAGGTCGGTGTGGTCGAGCTTGGCATGAATCATCCTGGCGAAATCGCCTACTTGAGCGCATTGGTCAGGCCGACGGTGGCGCTGATCAACAATGCGCAGCGCGAGCATCTTGAGTTCATGGCCACGGTCGAGGCGGTAGCCCTTGAAAATGGCTCCGTGCTGCAGTCTCTTGATGCTGGCGGCATCGCGGTTTTCCCTGCTGACGACAACTACACAGCCCTCTGGCGCGGCCTGGCGGGCTCACGCCGGGTGTTGACCTTTGCACTATGGGGTCAGGCAGACGTCACTGCCAGCGCCCGCTGGAGCGGCGAGTGCTGGCAGGTGGTCGCGCAAACGCCGGCGGGTTCGCTTGAATTTCCATTGCACATCGCCGGTCTTCACAACGTCAAGAATGTTTTGGCGGCCACGGCATGCGCGCTTGCCGTGGATGTGCCTCTCGGGTTCATTGCCGCAGGGTTGTCAGCCTTTACGCCCGTCAAGGGTCGATCACGCGCCGTGCAAGTGCAGCTCGAGGGTAAGTCCCTGACTTTGGTCGATGACACCTACAACGCCAATCCAGACTCCATGCATGCAGCTATCGAGGTGCTGGCCGACCTGCCGGGACCGAGATTGCTGGTCATGGGTGATATGGGTGAAGTCGGCAATCAGGGGCCTCAATTTCACGGCGAGGCGGGTACGCACGCCCGCGCGAGGGGAATTGACAAACTGTTCACGCTCGGTGATCAGTCGAGGGAAGCGGCCAACGCATTTGGCCAGGCTCGCCATTTCCCCGACATGGCGGCACTCATCACCGCCGTGCTTTCAGAGTTGCCCCATGCGGCCAGCGTGCTTGTGAAGGGATCTCGCTTCATGAAGATGGAGCAGCTTGTTCATGCCGTCGTCGCAGCAGCACCCCAGATGCCACAAGACAAGGAGGAGCCTCATGCTTCTTAGCCTGGCCCAGTGGCTACAGACCATTTCTCCTGAGTGGGGCTTTCTCAGGGTGTTCCAGTACCTGACGCTGCGGGCCGTCATGGCCGCCCTCACGGCGCTGCTGATAGGGCTCATCGCGGGTCCATTCGTGATCAGGCGGCTTGTATCGCTCAAAATTGGCCAGCCCATTCGCGAATACGCCATGCAGACCCACCTGAGCAAAAGCGGTACCCCCACCATGGGCGGCGTGCTTATCCTGCTGGCGATCGGCATTTCAACGCTGATGTGGTCTGACCTGTCCAACCGTTTTGTCTGGATTGTGCTGATCGTCACGCTGGGATTTGGCGCCATTGGCTGGGCCGATGACTGGCGCAAGGTGGTGCTGAAAGACCCGGAAGGCATGCCCTCCCGGGAGAAATACATGTGGCAGTCCCTGATAGGGCTGCTTGCCGCGCTCTATCTGGTGTTCAGCATTTCCGAGAGTTCCAACCTGCGGGTTTTTGAGCTGTTCGTCAGCTGGGTTCAGTCCGGCTTCGATGTGAATCTGCCGCCCAAGGCGGGCTTGCTGGTGCCCTTCGTGAAAGAAGTCAGCTATCCGCTGGGCATTCTGGGCTTCGTCATCCTCACCTATCTGGTGATAGTCGGTTCCAGCAATGCCGTCAACCTCACAGACGGGCTGGACGGGCTGGCCATCATGCCTGTGGTCATGGTGGGATCTTCATTGGGGGTGTTTGCCTATGTCACTGGCAGTGCGGTCTATTCCAGGTACCTGCTGTTTCCCCATATCCCGGGCTCGGGTGAACTGCTGATCTTTTGTTCCGCCATGGCCGGTGCAGGACTGGCTTTTCTCTGGTTCAACACCCACCCTGCCCAGGTGTTTATGGGTGACGTTGGTGCGCTGGCCCTGGGCGCCGCATTGGGCACTATCGCCGTGATCGTCAGGCAGGAAATTGTTCTGGCCATCATGGGGGGGATTTTCGTGGTCGAGGCGCTGTCCGTGATGCTCCAGGTGACCTGGTTCAAGTACACCAAACGGCGCTATGGTCAGGGGCGCCGCCTTTTGAAGATGGCGCCTTTGCACCATCATTTCGAGAAAAGCGGATGGAGGGAAACGCAGGTGGTCGTGCGTTTCTGGATCATCACCATGCTGCTTTGTCTGGTGGGTCTTTCAACGCTCAAGCTGAGATGAAAAACCTGGCGCAAAAAAATATCTTGATCCTCGGGCTGGGCGGTTCAGGTCTGGCCCTGGCGCGTTGGTGCATACGCTGTGGCGCACAACAGGTCATGGTGGCTGACACCCGGCCCGCACCGCCGCAGCTCAAGGCACTGCAGACTACCCTGCCATCCGCCGTCTTTGTTCACGCGGACATGAGCGAGGCGCTGCTTGCGCTTTCCGATTTCGACATGGTGCTCAAGAGCCCGGGCCTGTCGCCGGGCTCGGTCGCCGCGGTGACGGCTGCAGCTCAGGCGAGGGGCATCGCCTGTGGCAATGAGCTCAGTCTCTTCGCGCAGGCGCTTGCCGACCTGAAAGAAGACCGGGCTTATGCGCCTCAGGTCATCGCCATCACCGGCACCAATGGCAAAACCACGGTGACGTCGCTTACCGGTCAACTGGTGCAGCGCGCCGGAAAATCCGTTGCGGTGGCCGGCAATATCGGCCCCACCTTGCTGGATACCCTGAGCGGAAAGCTCGATGAAAAATCAGCCGATGGCGGCCTGCCCGCACTGTCCGCACTGCCTGAAGTCTGGGTGCTGGAGCTGTCGAGTTTTCAACTCGACGGGATCAAGAACTTCGAGCCCACGGTGGCAACGACGCTAAACATCAGCCAGGACCACCTGGACTGGCACGGAACGCTGTCCGCTTACATGGCGGCCAAGGAAAACATCTACGGCAGCACCGGACTGATGCTGCTCAATCGTGACGATCCACTGGTCATGACCGCCTTGCCGCCTCTGGTCAAAGGCAAGCAAGCGCGGTCCTTCCTGACTTTCGGTGGCGACGAGCCCAAGCGGCCTGGCGACTATGGTATCGAAATGGTCAATGGCATGGCATGGCTGGTGCGCGCGATGGAAGCGGATGAAACCATCAAGCGCCGAAAAACCGAGGAAGTCGTGCTTCACATCCAGCGCCTGATGCCGCTCGATGCCCTGCGTATTCATGGCCGGCACAACGCGACCAACGCGCTCGCTGCGCTGGGTCTGGCGGTGGCGGCGGGCTGCCCGCTCGCACCCATGCTGCACGGACTGCGTGAATACCGGGGTGAGCCGCATCGCGTGGAGTCGGTGGCGGTGCTGGGCGGCGTGGAATACTTTGACGACAGCAAGGGCACCAATGTGGGGGCCACGGTAGCGGCACTGGTTGGCCTGGGTGCTGATCGCAAACTGGTGCTGATTCTGGGGGGGGAAGGCAAGGGGCAGGATTTCTCGCCGCTGGCCGAGCCGGTGTCGCGCCATGCCCGGGCGGTTGTGCTGATAGGCCGCGACGCGCCGCTGATCAGGCAGGTACTGCAGCACAGCCCTGTCGCGCTGCTGGATGCCGCCTCCATGGAAGAGGCAGTCAGCATGGCCGCTGCACAGGCCAGGCAAGGGGACGCGGTGCTGATGTCTCCGGCCTGCGCAAGTTTTGACATGTTCGCCAACTACGAACACCGCGCGCAGGTCTTTTGTGACGCGGTTCAGGCCATGGCGCAAGAGCAGGGCGCTGTTCTATGACCGCCATCACGCGCTTCATGGGCTGGTTCTCCGGCGTCGGCAAGGTGGCTTCGGAGGTTTTGCCCGTTCGCCTGGGCGGCCAGCGCTTCCCTGGAAAACTGGCGACGCCGGTTCGCATGGCCGGCCTTGACTGGGCCCTGGTCTGGGTCACGTTGGCCCTGTTGATGTGGGGGCTTGTCATGGTGTATTCGGCGTCCGTGGCCATGCCGGATAACCCGAAGTTCGCGCGTTATGCGCACACCCATTTCCTGACCCGCCACGTGTTGTCACTGGTGATTGCCTTCCTTGCCGCTACGCTCGCATTCCAGGTGCCGATGGCAACCTGGGAGAAAGTCGCGCCCTGGCTGTTTGTGGTGTCGCTGCTGCTTTTGATACTGGTGCTGGTGCCTTTCATCGGCAAAGGCGTCAACGGCGCGCGGCGCTGGATTTCTCTGGGCGTGATGAACTTTCAGCCCTCGGAGCTGGCCAAATTCGCGGTGCTGATGTACGCCGCCGATTACATGGTCAGAAAAATGGAAGTGAAGGAACGCTTCTTTCGCGCCGTATTGCCGATGGCCGTCGCCATTGCGGTGGTCGGCGTGCTGCTGCTGGCAGAGCCCGACATGGGCGCTTTCATGGTGATCTCGGTCATCGCGATGGGAATCCTGTTCCTGGGTGGTGTCAATGCCCGCATGTTCTTTGTGATTGCCGCCGTGGTGGTGGTCGCCTTTGGCCTGATGGTGATGCTCAGCGAATGGCGGCGCGAGCGGATTTTTGCCTACCTCGATCCATGGAGCGACAAGTATTCGATGGGCAAGGGCTATCAACTCTCGCACTCCCTGATTGCCTTTGGGCGCGGGGAGGTATTTGGAGTGGGTCTGGGCGGCAGCATTGAAAAACTCCATTGGTTGCCCGAGGCGCACACCGACTTTCTGATGGCTGTGATTGGTGAAGAGTTTGGCCTGATCGGCGTCCTCGTGGTGATCGGCCTGTTCATGTGGATGACCCGCCGCATCATGCACATTGGCCGGCAGGCCATTGCGCTGGACCGCTTGTTTGCCGGCCTGGTGGCGCAGGGGGTTGGTATCTGGATGGGCTTTCAGACCTTCATCAACATCGGCGTGAACCTGGGGGCCCTGCCGACCAAGGGCTTGACCTTGCCGCTGATGAGCTATGGTGGTTCGGCCATCTTGATGAACCTGATTGCACTGGCAGTGGTCTTGCGGATCGACTATGAGAACCGGGTGCTGATGCGTGGGGGCCGCGTATGAGCCAGCACGCCACGCAGGGCGCCGTGCGCCAGCTGACAGGCATGGGGGCTCGTGTGGCACTCGTGATGGCCGGTGGCACGGGCGGCCACATCTTCCCGGGCTTGGCGGTGGCCGAAGCACTGCGTGATCGAGGCTGGTCCGTGCACTGGCTGGGCGGCCGGGGTAGCGCCGGTCTTCCCAGCATGGAAAGCCGGCTGGTGCCTTCGCATGGTTTTGCTTTCGAGTCGATTGACTTTTCTGGAGTGCGCGGCAAAGGGCCGGTCACCCTGGCAATACTGCCTTTGCGGCTGCTCAAGGCCTTCTGGCAGAGCGTGCAGGTCATCCGCCGCGTCAAGCCTGATGTGGTGGTGGGTCTGGGCGGCTATATCAGCTTTCCGGCCGGCCTGATGAGTGTGCTGCTGGGGAAGGCCCTGATCCTGCATGAGCAGAACTCCGTGGCCGGCATGGCGAACAAAATACTGGCCTCGGTGGCCGACCGTGTGTTTACGGCATTTCCGGGCGTGCTGGGCAAGAAAGCCGAGTGGGTGGGCAATCCGCTGCGCCCGGCTTTTACCTGCCAGCCCGACCCGGAAACCCGTTTCGCCGGACGGGGCGGGCCGCTCAAATTGCTGGTGGTGGGTGGCAGCCTGGGCGCCAGGGCGCTGAACGAACTGGTGCCCAGGGCGCTTGCGCTGATTCCGACGGCCCGGCGACCCAGGGTGACGCATCAAAGCGGTGCGCGCCAGATTGACGAGCTTCGCGCCAACTACACCGCCGCCGGCGTGCAGGCCGAACTCACGCCTTTTATTGAAGACACGGCGCAGGCCTTTGCCGACGCCGACCTCATCATCTGCCGGGCCGGAGCCAGCACGGTGACCGAGATCGCCGCCATTGGCGCGGCTGCGCTTTTTGTGCCCTTTCCTGCCGCTGTGGACGACCACCAGACCGCCAATGCCCACTTTCTGGTTGACCAGGGCGGCGGCTGGCTGGTGCCGCAACACGAATTAACGCCCGAAAAATTGTCAACCATGCTACAAAAAACAGAGCGAACAATGCTCGTATCTGCTGGGCTACAGGCCAAAAAGATGCAAAAAATCGAGGCGACCGCCAGCGTCGTCGCTGCCTGCGAGGAGCTTGCGTCATGAAGCACGCCATCAAGAACATTCATTTCATCGGACTGGGTGGTGCCGGCATGTCCGGTATTGCCGAAGTCCTGCACAACCTGGGCTATGTGATCTCCGGCTCGGACCTGTCGGATAGCGCAACGCTGCAGCGACTGGCCGGTTTGGGCATCAAGACTTTCGTCGGCCATAACGCCGGCAATCTGGTCAGCGTCGACGCGGTGGTGACGTCAACGGCCGTGCGCTCCGACAACCCCGAGGTGCTGGCCGCGCGCGAGCGGCGCATTCCCGTGGTACCCCGAGCCTTGATGCTGGCGGAGCTGATGCGCTTCAAGCAGGGCATTGCCATTGCCGGCACCCATGGGAAAACCACCACCACCAGCCTCGTGGCGTGCGTGCTGGCCGAAGGCGGGCTGGACCCGACCTTTGTCATTGGCGGGCGCCTGAACAGCGCCGGTGCCAACGCCAAACTGGGCTCCGGCGACTACATCGTGGTGGAGGCCGATGAGTCGGACGCATCCTTTTTGAATCTCTTGCCCGTGATGGCGGTGGTCACCAATATCGATGCTGACCACATGGAAACCTATGGACATGATTTTGGCAACCTGAAAAAGGCCTTTGTCGATTTTCTGCACCGCATGCCTTTTTATGGCACGGCGATTCTCTGCACCGATGACCCGGTGGTGCGCGACATCGTGTCGCAGGTCTCCTGCCCCGTCACGAGCTACGGTTTTAGCGAAGACGCGCAGGTGCGCGCGGTCAATGTGCGGGCCGTGGGCGCGCAGATGCATTTCACCGCGCAAAGGCGCAATGGCATCACGCTGCCCGATCTGGACATCGTGCTCAATCTTGCGGGCGAGCACAACGTCCTCAATGCCTTGTCCGCGATCGCAGTGGCGGTCGAACTCAATGTGCCCGACGCAGCGGTGCAAAAAGCGCTGGCTGAGTTCAGCGGCGTCGGCCGGCGTTTCCAGAGCTATGGCGAGGTGCCCGCCAGCGATGGGGGGCATTTCACGGTGATCGAGGATTACGGACACCACCCGGTGGAAATGGCCGCCACGCTGGCTGCGGCGCGGGGCGCGTTTCCGGGCCGGCGGCTGGTGCTGGCTTTCCAGCCGCATCGCTACACCCGGACGCGCGACTGCTTTGAGGACTTCGTCAAGGTCATCAGCACCCACGCCGATGCCCTGTTGCTGGCCGAGGTCTATGCCGCCGGAGAAGTGCCTATCGTGGCCGCGGACGGCCGCTCGCTGGCACGCGCCTTGCGCGTGGCAGGCAAGGTCGAGCCCTTCTTTGTTGACGAGATTGAGGCGATGCCGCAGGCCATCATTGACAACGCGCAGGGCGGCGATGTGGTCATGTGCATGGGTGCCGGCTCCATTGGTCTGGTGCCTGGAAAAGTCCTTGCCATGCGGCAAGCCAAAGAACGCACCGTGGCGGATGGAGGCAAGGCATGAGTCAGGGCATGTTGAATCCCGGAAGAGTCGCCGTCCTGATGGGCGGGCTTTCCGCCGAGCGTGAAATTTCGCTGATGTCGGGGCAGGGCGTGCTGCAGGCCTTGCGCTCGCAGGGCGTCGATGCCCACCCCTTCGATCCTTCCGAGCGCGATCTTGGTGAGTTGAAGAAAGAGGGCTTTGCGCGCTGCTTTATCGCCCTGCATGGCCGCTTCGGTGAAGACGGAACCGTGCAGGGAGCGCTTGAGTTGCTCGGCATTCCTTACACTGGTTCAGGCGTCATGGCGTCAAGCATGGCCATTGACAAGGTCATGACCAAGCGCGTGTTGCTGTCCGAAGGCCTGCCAACGCCGCGCTATGTGCTGCTTCGCCGGGGCGCCTATGCGCCGGCGGAAGTCGATGCGATTCCCGATGTTCTGGGACTGCCGCTGATCGTCAAGCCAGCGCGTGAAGGTTCGTCGCTTGGCCTGACCAAGGTCACGGCGCGCGCCGACATGGCTGCGGCCGTGGCGCTGGCCGAAACGCTGGATGCCGATGTTCTGTGCGAGCAGTTCATCAGTGGCGACGAAGTGACCTGTCCGGTGCTGGGTACGGGCGCCGGCGCAAGCGCCTTGCCGGTGATCCGCATCGTGGCGCCCGAGGGCAATTACGACTACCAGAACAAGTACTTCACCGACACCACGCAATACCTTGTGCCTTGCGGACTTCCCGAGGGCGAGGAGGCGGCGATACAGCAACTGGTATTGCAAGCCTTTCGCACCCTCAACTGCCGCGGCTGGGCACGTGCCGACGTGATGATCGACAGGGCCACGCGCAAGCCCTACCTGCTTGAAATCAATACCTCGCCGGGTATGACGGGGCACTCGCTGGTGCCCATGTCCGCGCGCGCGGCCGGCATCTCCTACGAAGCGTTGTGCATGCAGGTGCTGGGCACCGCAACGCTCGACTACCCGCCAACCCAAGGGGTCACCACTTGAGACGCGCCATGCCACTGTCAACGCCCTTGCCGATGGACGTCAGGCTCATGAACACCGTGACGGTGGTTCTGTGTCTGGTGTTTGCCTGCATGGTACTGACGCTGGCCGCGACCTGGCTGATGCGCCAGTCGCTGTTCAACCTGAATGCCATCCAGGTCCAGGGAGATTTGACGCACAACAACGCGGTTACCTTGCGCGCCAATGTGGCCCCCAAGCTGGCCGGCAATTTCCTGACCGTGGATCTGGAGTCCACGCGTGCGGCCTTCGAGGCGGTGCCCTGGGTGCGCAGGGCGGTTGTTCAGCGTGAATTTCCGAACCGTCTGAAGGTGGTGCTGCGCGAGCATCAAGCCGTGGCCCTGTGGGGTCAGGAGGGCGAATCCCGGCTGATCAACAACTTTGGCGAGGTGTTTGACGCCAACCAGGGTGATGTGGAGGCAGAGGACCTGCCGCTGCTCAACGGACCACAAGGGCAGGCGCCACTGGTGCTGCAGGCCTGGCAGCGCCTGTCCCCCCTGTTTGAAGAGATGGACGGAGTCCTGGAACAACTGCAGTTGACCCAGCACGGAAGCTGGCGCGCGCAACTGGACAGCGGCGCCGTGATCGACCTCGGACATGGAACGCTGGACGAGCTGGAAGTGCGTACCCGGCGCTTTATCGCCACGGTGACGCAGGTTTCCTCCCGTTTTGGAAGAGATATGGAGTCGGCCGACCTGCGCTATGCCAATGGGTATGCCGTCAAGCTCAGGGGTGTCACCACGGGTGGCAGCGGCGACAAAGTCGACGAAAAAAAGAAAAGGTAAACAAATGGCCAAGGAATACAAGGATCTGGTTGTCGGGCTGGACATTGGAACCAGCAAGGTGATGGCCGTGGTCGCGGAGGTCATGCCCGGCGGTGAACTCAAGCTCGCTGGTCTGGGTATTGCCGCAAGCAATGGCCTGAAGCGCGGTGTGGTCGTCAATATTGACGCGACAGTGCACAGCATTCAGCAGGCCCTCAAGGAGGCCGAGCTGATGGCCGACTGCAAGATCGCCCGCGTTTTCACGGGAATCACGGGCAGCCATATCCGCGGCATCAATTCAAGCGGCATGGTGGCGGTGAAGGACAAGGAAGTGACCCAGGCCGATGTGGCCCGGGTGATCGAGACCGCCAAGGCGATCAATATCTCCACTGACCAGCGCCTGCTGCTGGTTGAACCGCAGGAGTTTGTGATTGATGGCCAGGATGTGCGCGAGCCCATAGGCATGAGCGGCATCCGCCTTGAGGCCAAGGTGCACATCGTGACCGGCGCGCAAAGCGCTGCCGAGAACATCATCAAATGCGTGCGGCGCTGTGGGCTTGAAGTGGACCAGCTGATGCTCAACCCCCTGGCCTCAAGCCTCTCGGTGCTGACCCAGGACGAGCAGGAGCTCGGCGTGGCGCTGGTGGATATCGGTGCGGGCACAACGGATGTGGCGATCTTCACGGGCGGCGCCATCCGGCACACCGCCGTGATTCCGATTGCTGGCGATCTGATCACGAGCGACATTGCCATGGCCTTGCGCACGCCTACCAAGGACGCTGAAGACATCAAGGTTGAAAGCGGTTACGCCAAGCAGCTGCTCGCCGACCCCGACACGCAGGTCGAGGTGCCAGGCCTGGGTGACCGGGCCCCCCGCATGCTGAGCAAACAGGCGCTGGCCGGGGTAATCGAGCCGCGTGTCGAAGAGATTTTCCTGCTGGTCCAGCAGGTGATTCGTGAGTCCGGCTACGAAGAGATGCTGTCCTCGGGCATCGTGATTACCGGCGGCAGCGCGGTGATGCCCGGCATGGTTGAGCTTGGCGAGGATATTTTTCTCAAGCCGGTGCGGCGCGGCATACCGCGCTACTCCAGCGCGCTGTCTGACATGGTGGCCCAGGCAAGGGCCGCCACGGTGATGGGACTGCTTGAAGAGGCCCGGCTGGCGCGCATGCGGGGCTACAAGGTGGCGCAGAAGGCAGGCAGCGTGCACAACGCCTTTGGCCGGGTCAAAGACTGGTTCGTGGGGAATTTTTGATGATCAGATATTTCAACTTCATGGGATCCAGCTTTACCGGCAGCCCGGCGCGTCGCGCCCATTGCGGAGGGGCAGATCCACCCGCATGAAAACATTCACCTCAAGCGAAAAAACCTTGAAAATTTTGACTAACCCGAATTTTTTGACAGGAGGCTCCCAATGAGCATCGAAATGATTGAGATCCAGGAATTCAACCAAGGCACGCAGATCAAGGTGATCGGCGTCGGCGGCGGCGGCGGGAACGCTGTTGGCCACATGATTCAATGCGGCGTGCAGGGCGTCGAGTTCATTTGCGCGAACACTGACGCCCAGGCACTCAACCGCGGCAGCGCGCACAAGACCATCCAGTTGGGCATCAGCGGCCTCGGAGCAGGCAGCAAGCCTGAAAAGGGACGCGATGCGGCCGAACTGGCGGTCGATGACATCCGCAGCGCCATTGACGGGGCGCATATGCTTTTCATCACGGCGGGCATGGGCGGCGGAACCGGTACCGGCGCAGCGCCCGTGATCGCGCGCGTCGCCAAGGAGATGGGCATCCTGACGGTCGGCGTGGTCACCAAGCCCTTCGACTTTGAAGGCGGTCGCCGCATGACCAATGCCGATCTCGGCCTGGCCGAGCTGGAAGCCAATGTCGACTCGCTGATCGTCATCCTGAACGAAAAACTGCTCGAGGTGCTGGGCGACGACGTCACCCAGGGCGAAGGCTTCGTCCTGGGCGACGACGTCACCCAGGACGAAGCCTTCGCCCATGCCAATGACGTGCTGAAGAACGCCGTGGGCGGCATTGCCGAGATCATCAATGTTCCCGGTCACGTGAACGTCGACTTCGAGGACGTGCGCACCGTGATGGGCGAGCCCGGCAAGGCCATGATGGGAACGGCCAAGGCCAACGGTCCTGACCGTGCACGCATTGCCGCCGAACAGGCCGTAGCCTGCCCCTTGCTGGAAGGCATCGATTTGTCCGGAGCCAAGGGCGTTCTGGTGCTGATTACCGCGGCCAAGGGTTCACTCAAGCTGAACGAATCCAAGCTGGCGATGAACACCATCCGTGCCTATGCCTCACCGGATGCGCATGTGATCTACGGCACCGCCTACGACGACGAACTCGGTGACGATATCCGCGTGACCGTGGTCGCCACGGGCCTGAGCCGGCAAGGCGTGCGCCGCCAGGCGCCGCCCCTGCAGGTGCTTCGCACGGGCACGGACAACATCCCCTTCAATGTCCCGACCCTGGGCGGCATGTCATCAGGCGCTGGCGTGACGCTGCAGACCGGCATGGGTTCTGCGCAACCGGACTACGGCAACATGAGCGTGCCCAGCGTGTGGCGTACCAACCGTACCCAGGCGGCAGCCAAGGTCGATGCCCTGGCGTCGGGCGGCATGGACGACTTCGAGATTCCTGCTTTCCTGCGCCGTCAGGCCGATTGACCGCTACCGCTGGCCGCTTCGCGTACTCAGCCCGCCCCCATGGGTGGCGGTGTTCGGTCCGGAGCGGCCCCGGTCCAAGTCCCTGCCAGAGGGCGGTGGATGAGGCTCAAATTAAAATAGATGCATGCTGGCCCAAAGAACCCTCAAATCCCTGACAAGAGCCATCGGCGTGGGTCTGCACAGCGGACAGCGGGTGGAGTTGACGCTACGCCCCGCGGCACCGGATGCAGGCATTGTGTTCAGGCGCGTCGATTTGCCGGAGCCGGTGGACATTGCCGTTTCGGCCGAGGCTGTCACTGACACCCGGCTGGCATCCACCATTTCGAATGGCGATGTTAAGGTGTTCACCGTTGAGCACCTGATGTCGGCCTGCGCCGGCCTGGGGCTGGACAACCTGACGATAGACATTACCGCCGAGGAAGTGCCCATCCTCGACGGTTCAGCGTCTTCCTTTGTGTTTTTGCTGCAGTCCGCCGGCATCGAGCTGCAGGCGGCGCCCAAGCGTTTCATCCGTGTGCTCAAGCCGGTCGAGGTGCGCGAGGGCGAGGGCGCCAACGTCAAGTGGGCGCGGCTGAGCCCCTATGAAGGTTACAAGCTGAGTTTTGAAATCGACTTTGATCACCCCGCGGTTGACTCCACCGGTCAGCGCGTGGAGTTCAACATGGGCTCAGGCGCCTACAGCCGTGATATCGCCCGGGCGCGCACCTTCGGCTTTACCAAGGACGTTGAAATGATGCGGGCCAACGGCCTGGCGCTCGGCGGCGGACTGGACAACGCCATTGTGATGGACGACTACAAGGTCCTCAACAGTGAAGGCCTGCGTTACAACGACGAGTTCGTCAAACACAAGATTCTCGATGCCATGGGCGACCTGTACCTGCTTGGCAAGCCGCTGCTGGCAGCGTACAGCGCATTTCGATCGGGCCATGCCATGAACAACAAGCTGTTGCGCGAGTTGCTGGCACACCCCGAGGCCTATGAGGTCGTCACGTTTGATGATGAAAAGCAGGCTCCAGAAGGTTTTGCCACCCTGGCCAAGGCCTGGTAGCGCGCTCAAGATGGCACGCGCGCCGCGCTGGTAGGCAACACGGAGCCCCCGATCATGCTGCTTTTTCGCTGGCTGGTTTTGCTGTTTTTGCTGGCGGCCATCGTGTCGTTCATGCTGTACGCCGGCACCGGGCAGGCCCGCTACAAACGCTTCGGGCTGATCGTTCTCAAGTGGACGCTGATAGCGGCGTTTGGTTTTTTTGCGGTGCTCATCCTGGAGCGCCTCGCCTGAGCACTCGATGGCCCCGTTCCGGCCTTAGCTGCTTCGCCCGTACTTGTATTTCCCGTCAATCTTCGCGGCCAGCCCACTGGCCGCCGCCAAGCGCGCCATGGCGGCGCCTACATGGGCATGGGTGATGGCCAGCCCAAGGGCGTCAGCCGCATCCTTGCCGGGCAGTGAGGGCAGCTTCAACAGGCGCATGACCATTTCCTGCACCTCCGCCTTGCCGGCCTTGCCATAGCCGGCCACGGCTTTTTTCATTTGCAGGGCGGTGTATTCGGCCACGGCGAGCTCGCTGGACACCAGCGCGGTAATGCAGGCGCCGCGCGCCTGGCCCAGCAGCAAGGTGGCCTGCGGGTTGACGTTGACAAAGACGATCTCCACCGACGCGACCTCGGGCTGGTAGCGCTGGACGACTTCGCGAATGCCGTCAAACAGCACCTTGAGGCGGCCCGGCAGATCGCTGCGCTCCAGGTGCGTGGTCTTGATGGTGCCGCTGGCCACATAGCGCAGGTGCGGACCGTCGATATCGACCACGCCAAAACCGGCAAGCTGCAAGCCCGGATCGATTCCCAAGATGCGCATATGCTATAAATTAAGGAGCAAACTATGACCGTATCTATTGGACTAAAGCCCGAAATACCATCTAACCGAGTGAAAAAACACGGGTGCGGCAAAACACAATGCGTCGACGCGGTCCAGCAGGCCGCTGGCGCCGGTGACCGATTTCCCCTGCGAACCCCAGTTGGTGACGCCACGGTCGCGCTTGAGCGCCTTCATCACCAGATGCCCCAATGAGCCCGAGACGCAGGCAATCAGCGCCATTGCCACGGCCTGGGCCGGCTTGAAAGGTGTCAGCCCGGCCAGCAAGCCACCCATCAGGCTGGCCAGCGTGACGGCAATCAGCCAGCTCGGCCAGTTAAAACTCTGGCTGACCTCGGGCGCACTGGGCAGGCGGCGCAGTTTTTTACCCACCAGGTGCTGAACGACCATGCAGCTCTGGACGACAAACACCAGAAAGAACACCAGAAACGCATTTTTGCCCTGGTAGTCAGGAAACTTCAGCAGCAGCAAAGCCGGGACATGGCTCATGCCGTAGACACACACCATGATGCCCCACTGCAGCTTGGCGGTCCGTTCCAGAAAACGCTGCGGGTCGTTGGCCAGCGCGCTGACCACCGGAATGGCGAGGAACACATAGACCGGGATGAACACGGTCACCAGGTCAAAATACCGCGTGATGACCAGTGCAAACTGCACCGGCAGCACCACGAAAAAAGCCAGCACCAGGCTACGGTGGTCGCCCTGGCGGGTCGGCGAGAGCGTGATGAATTCGCGCAGCGCGAAAAATGCGACCAGTCCGAAAAGCAGCGTGGCGATGGTTTCGCCCAGTGCCCATGCTATCCAGAAGACGGTCACCATGCCCCAGCTGGTCTTGAGCAAGCCTGAGTACTCCCGGATTTGCCCGGTTCGGGAATCGTCTTCGTTTCGGTCCCGCAGCGACATCACCAGCACTGCCAGGCTGACCAGGGCGAGCATGCCGAAAACAAGGATGAACAGCAGGCCGACCTGCTCCGACGGCGCGAGCTTGCGCAGGAAAGTATTCATCAGGCTTCCCGCAGGTCCACAACGGCTTGCCGGGCGCGCGTGAGAAAATTGCCCCTGTCCTCGCCAGGGCCCAGCGCAAGGGGCGCGCCAAACGTGACGGTGCAAAGAATCGGCACAGGCACGACTTCACCCTTGGGCATGACGCGCTGCACGTTGTTGATCCACGCGGGTACCAGCACCACGTCGGGAAACTTCAGGGCGAGGTTGTAAAGCCCTGACTTGAAGCTCTGCGGCACTTCCTGGTTGCCGCGCGTGCCTTCGGGGAAAAGAATGACCGAGTCGCCCTGCTCCAGCGCCTGGATCAGCGGCTCCAGCGGGTCCTGGTCGCCGGTCTTGGCACGGTCCACGTAAATCGCGTTGAACACGGCGCTGGTGATCCACTTCCTGAAAGGCGTTTTGGTCCAGTAATCGCGGGCTGCGATGGGGCGGGTGATGTTGCGCAATTCGGCGGGCAGGGCTGCCCACATGAGCATCAGATCGGCATGGCTTTGATGGTTGGCAAAATAAACCCGCTGCTCGGCCTTTGGCGGGCAGCCCTGCCAGCGCGCCTGCGCGCCCGTCAGCACGCGAATCAGCGTCAGGAGGAACACGCTCATCAGCCTGGCGAGCCACGGGGAAAAGAGGTCGATCATGGTGTCAAGGCAGCTCGACCGCGCCCATGCGCGCCACGATGGTGCCAGCGCGGGAGGCCAGGTAGCCCGAATTGAGCCGGGTTTCAAAATACTTGGGGCGGGGCAGCATCACCGCCAGCCGGGCCGCCTCGGATGCGCTCAGTCGGGCCGCGGGCTTGCGGAAGTAATGCTGGGCGGCGGCCTCGGCGCCAAAAACGCCTTCACCCCACTCCACGTTATTGAGGTAAAGCGCCAGGATGCGCTGCTTGTCGAGCAAGGCTTCAAGCAGCAGCGTCAGCACCAGCTCCTGGCCCTTGCGCAACAGGGTACGTTCACCCGAGAGGAAAAGGTTTTTGGCGAGCTGCTGGGTGATGGTCGAGCCGCCGATGATTTTGGGCGCTTTCACCGGGGCAGCCCTGGACTGCGTGGCGGCAAGCCGGCTAACCGACTGCGCAGCGCGCTGCTCGGCCCTGGCGTTTTTCTCCCAGGCTTTCTCCAGCGCTTCGATGTCCACCCCGTCATGCAGGGCAAAACTGGCATCCTCGGAGGCAACCACCGCCCGTTTGAGGTTGTCTGACAGCTCCGCATAGGACACCCATTGCTGGCGCCACTTCAAGGCGCCGGTGTTTTTGGCAATCAGGTAGGCCTCGGAGCGCTGGAAGGCGCTTGATTCGGGATTCAGCACGGCCATCAGCGCAATCCGGCCGACGAAATAAAGCTGCAGCGCCAATCCGGCCAGAAGCACCAGCACCAGCAGTCTTGACAAGGCTTTCATCCCTGCCCGGCCTTCATGCCAGCAGCGCCCGCATTTCCTGCAAGACCTGCGCCGAGGGCGGGCGTACCTTGCGCCACAGCTCGAAGGCCTCGGCTGCCTGCTCTACCAGCATGCCCAGTCCGTCCCTGGGGGTGGCGCCGTGTTCACTCGCCCATGCCATGAACCCGGCGGCGGCCGGTCCATACATCAGGTCGCAGGCCAGCGCCCCCGGCTTGAGGACGCGGCTGTCAACCGGTATGCCGGCACCGGCCAGGCTGCTGGCGCTGGCGTTGATGACCACATCGAAATCACCTGCAGGTTCCTGCAGTTCCATGGTGAGCAGTTCGGTTTTTTTCAGCACCTCGCGCAGCGACGGGTGCAAGTTGTGCCGCGCCGCCAGCGCGTCAGCTTTGCCACGGGTGCGGTTCACCAGCACCAGCCGGCGCGGCCCCGCCGCCAGCAAGGGGCCCAGTACGCCTGCAGCCGCACCGCCCGCGCCAATCAAAAGCACATCACGCCCGGCCAGCGCCACGCCGGCATTGTTCTGGATGTCGTTGACAAGGCCGACGCCATCGGTGTTGTCGGCATGAATCCGGCCATCGTCAAGGCTCAGCGTATTGGCGGCCTGGGCCAGCTGTGCCCGGTTGCTTTGCGTGGTGGCGGCCTGAAAGGCTTCGAATTTGAAAGGCACGGTGACGTTGCAGCCACGAGCGCCGCTATGCACCAGCTGCGCCAGCGTGGAGGAAAACCCATCAAGCGGCACGAGCAGCCTGTCATACTGAAGCGTTTGCCCTGTCAGCTCGGCAAAGCGTGCATGAATCAATGGCGACTTGCTGTGCGCCACCGGGTTTCCGAGTACAAAATATTTATCCATGGCCGGGTCGCTGGTGGTTGAGAAGGCTATTCATTGCAAGGTTTTAGCACAGGCCAGCCCCGGTTTCAGCGGTTGGTCAGCGTTGTTTCCAGGCTGTCGTCGCGGGTGAACCTGAAGCGCGAGACCACGACAATCTGGTCAGCGCTGCGGCGCATGGCATCGGTAAACCGGCCAAAGGGGCCGGTGCCGCGCACAATGGTCTGCGCACGGCGGTCCAGCGTCAGGTTGCCCGAGGTCTGGACCACTTCGGTATCCAGCACGCGTCCATCAAAATTGACGGTCACCACCATGGTGAGCTCTCCGTAGAGCTTCTTGCCGGCCTGTTCCGGAAAGTTCACGGTGCCCTTGTCCTCGATCCTGTGGCGCAGTTCATCGTAATAGACCGCATAGACCTCTTCACGCGTCGCGGGGCTGATGTAGCGCTTTTTCGGGCGCGCATTTTCTTCGTTGATGCGCTTTTCAATTTCGGCCAGCAGCTTGATCAGTTGCCTGCGTTTTTCCTCGCGTTCGGCCTGCGCCGGATTGCTGGCCGGCGCGTGAGGGTCAGGCGGCGGCATGGACGCCAGCGCTTTCCGGATCTGGGCCAGCAACTGCGACTGCTGCTGCTGCAGCGATTCGACCTTGCGCTGCGCGTCCTCAGGTGCGTCGCCCAGCTCCATCAGGGCCGAAGGCGGCAGCGGCGAGGTGGCGCGGCCTTTTTCGAGCTGACCGCCGCCAGCCAGCGAAGCCTGCGCAATCGCCTTTGCCTTGTCGGGCTTTTCATTGGACTTCGCATTGACCAGAATCACCTCAAGCGGTGTGTCCTGAAACACGCGGTTAAAGCGTTCGGGGTCGACAAAGCGCACGGTGAGCAGCACCGCATGGAAGGCGATTGACACGCCCAGGGCGATTTGCAGGGTGCTGGGTGATTTCACGACAGGTGATTCTCAAGGGTCGGGCAGGCAGGCCCCGACTCAATCAGCCGTCACGCCAGGCGCGGGCGCGACGTCATCGCTTACATCCACGGCAATTGAAATGGGGCCGGCGGCCAGGTCGGCATCGCCGTCCTCGTCGCCGCCTTCATCGGCCAGCGCAGCGGAATCATCAGCCACGGCGTCCAGCCGCTCGAGGACAGTCCCGGCAATGTCAAGCGTGATTTCGTCAATCGCGCCGAGCCTGATGCGCACCCTTGCACCGCGCGGCAGGCCTTGCGCGCCCAGCGCGGGCAGCACAAGGGGAAGGTCGTCGGCGCGGACAAGGTTGTCCTTGAAGGTGGTCGCGGTCAGTTCGGTGATGTTGTTTTGCTGCAGGTATTTGAGCGTCCAGTAGCGCTCTATGCCTGACTGAAAGCCGTTGTAGGCGCTGTAGGCACCATCGAAACAAGAGATCACCGAAAAGAGGTCCGCGTCCTTGGGCTTGAAGGGCGCTGCCAGTGCAGCCGTGCGGCCATGCCGGGCGCAGGCAATGATCTGCCACTGGTTGACCAGGTCGGTGTAGCGGCGCAGCGGCGAGGTGCTCCAGACGTAGCTCTTGACACCAATGCCGGCGTGCGGCAGCGCCTTGGTGCCCATGCGCACCTTGACGCCGGGCGCCAGGCTTGCCTGGGTGCGGTAGATGCCGGGCACGCCATGCTCGGCCAGCCACTCGCCCCAGGTGCTGTTGGCCAGAATCATGGCTTCGGCGACGATCAGGTCCAGCGGAGCGCCGCGCTGGCGCGTGCTGATGCTGACCCTTTCGTCACCCTTGGGCTCCTGGCCGGCAGGCTTGTCGAGCTTGAAGTTGTAGTCTGGCCGGTTGAAGTTTTCCGGCTTGCCGCGCATGATTTCCCGCTGGGCCTTGAGGTGTCTGGCCAGCCTGTGCAAGAACGTCAGTTCAACACCCCACTGGACACCCGTTGGCGGGCTGAGCTGCGCGGCTTCGAAAAACGCATCGGTGAAGGTGCTGTCGAGCGCGTCATGGCGCAGGTTGCTGACGATGGGAACCTGTTCCAGGCGCGTCACGCTGCCCGTGATCTCCAGCGTCGATTCGTCCAGTGTCAGATACAGCGACAGGGCCGGGCAATTGCGGCCCTCTTGCAGGGTATAGGCCTCAACCACGTCGTCAGGCAGCATGGTGAGCTTGTAGCCAGGCATGTACACCGTGGACATGCGCGCGCGGCCGACCACGTCAACGGCGCTGCCCGGCAACACCGCCAGGCCGGGCGCTGCAATATGAATGCCCAGCGTGATTGTGCCGCTGCCCAAACCTTGCACCGACAGTGCGTCGTCAATCTCGGTCGTGGCCGAGTCATCGATGGAAAACGCCTTCACATCGGCCAGTGGCAGCTCGTCCTTGATCGGCGGGGCTTGCAGCGCCGGAAAGCCCGTGCCCTTGGGGAAATTCTCGAACAGGAAGCGCTTCCAGTGGAACTGGTAAGGCGAGGCGATGGCGCCGGCCTTCTGCAGCAATTCAAGCGGTGCGGTATGCGTGGCGCGGGAAGCATCGACCACCGCCTTGTATTCGGCACTGTTCTTGTCGGGCTTGAAAAGTATCTTGTAGAGCTGATCGCGAATCGGCGCGGGGCATTGCCCTTGGCCGAGTTCTCCGGCCCAGGCGGCGATCTGGGCCGCGAGCTGCTTTTTTTTCTCGATGGCCGCCAGGGCTTGCTGCAAGATCTCGGCCGGAGCTTTCCTGAAGCGTCCCTTGCCGGCACGGCGGAAGTAGTGGGGCGCGTCGTACAGGCGAAACAGCGCCGCGGCCTGCTGTTCAAGCGACGCAGCCCTGGACGCATCGGCGCTGAAATACTCGCGCGCCAGGTCGGAGAAACCGAATTCTTCTTCACTGGCAAATTCCCAGGCCAGATCAAGTTCAATCTCTTCGCTCAGCTTCAATGCGCTGGCCACTAGTTCGGCTGGCGCCGGTTTTTCAAACTTCAGCAGCGCATTGACGGCCTTGACCTTGACGCGCTTGCCCGAGTCAAGCTCGACCTGCAGCGAGGCGTCGGTTTCCGACAAAATCCGGCCAGCCAGAAACTTGCCGGCTTCTTCAAACAATACAAACAAAACGGAATCCTTTAGCCATGGGTGTGCCTTTTCGGGTCTGCCGCTAGTGTAATCAGGCCGCCATGGCGGCAACCCGGCTGCAGGCGGGTATTTCAGACCAGGTTCAGGAAGTCGGCGATCAGCGGCAGATGCGTCTCGAAATCGCTCAGGGCATGGTCGCCGCCTTGCAGCAGGCATATCTGTGCGCCGGGGTAGCGCGCCGTCATTTCGCGCCAGTCCAGTACTTCGTCGCCTTTGGCGATGATGGCCAGGTAGTTTTCGGGCGCCTTGAGCGTGCCGGCCCGCAAAACCCGCAATTCGTCGACATAGTGCGGCTCGAAGAAAAAGCGCTCGCTGGCGTTGTGCCAGGCCGTCTGCTCGCCAATGTAGCGGCTCAGGTCGCGGGCCGGGTCGACCGCCGGGTTGAGCAGGACGGCCTTGCAGTCGAAGCGCTCGGCCACCGCCGTGGCATAAAAGCCGCCGAGCGAGGAGCCGATCACCGCGAGCCTTTGAAAGCCTGCATCCTGTTGCCATTGGGCCAGGCCGCTCAAGAGAAGCTGCATGGCCTCCTTCGGCGAGGGCGGCAGTTGCGGGCACCACCAGCGCACGTCGGCGTGCTCGTGCGCCATCAATGCGGCCATCCTTTTTGCCTTGGCGGAATGGGGTGAAGAGCGAAATCCGTGCAGATAGAGCAAATGGGTGGTGCGCATGCCGCCATGGTAAGCGGCCTGCCCGGTCCTTCCCCGGCAGGGTGTCCTGGAAAAGGGCCGCGGTGCCTGATTTGCCCTTTACACAGGCCGTGCTATGAAATGGTGGCCAGGGCAATAGCGGGGCGGACTGGTAATATCTGAAATGCTTATGAAAACTACCACGCTACCCCAGGACGTCGCCGACGAGGGCACGCCCGTTTCGGTCAAGATTCGCGAACGCCTGGCCCGGGCACGCAAGCGCTTCCATGCCAACGACAATATCGCCCACTTCATTGAACCCGGTGAGCTGGAACGCCTGCTCGATGAGGTGGAAGTCAAGATGCAGGGCGTGCTTGACAGCCTGGTCATTGACACCGCCGGTGACCACAACACCAACAACACGGCGCGCCGCGTGGCCAAGATGTACCTGAACGAGGTATTCAAGGGTCGCTATGTGCAGCCGCCCACCATCACCGAGTTTCCCAATGCCGAGCACCTCAATGAACTGATGATCGTCGGGCCGATTACCGTTCGCAGTGCCTGCTCGCATCATTTTTGCCCGGTCATCGGCAAGATCTGGATCGGTGTCATGCCCAATGAGCACACCAATGTGATTGGCCTGTCCAAATACGCGCGGCTCGCTGAATGGGTGATGGGGCGCCCGCAAATCCAGGAGGAAGCCGTGGTGCAGCTGGCTGACCTCATCATGGAAAAGACCCAGCCCGACGGGCTGGCCATCGTGATGGAAGCGAGTCACTACTGCATGGCCTGGCGCGGCGTCAAGGACATGGACAGCAAGATGATCAACTCGGTCATGCGGGGCGTATTCCTCAAGGATTCGACCTTGCGCCGCGAGTTCCTCGCACTCATCCCCCGGAAAGGTTAAGTCTATGCTGGTCCGTTTGTTATATGCCAGCCGCGCAGTGGACACCAGTGTCGAGGCGATCGAGGCCATTTTGGCACAGTCGCGGCTGCACAACCCCTCTTGCGGCATCACGGGCATTCTTTGCTACGGTGGCGGGGTCTTCCTCCAGGCAATTGAAGGGGGGCGCATGGCCGTCAGCGAGTTGTACGGGCATATCCAGAGAGACCCGCGCCACAAGGACGTGGTGTTGCTCGATTACGAGGAAATTTCCGAGCGCCGGTTCGGCGGCTGGACCATGGGACAGGTCAACCTGCTCAAGCTCAACCAGTCGATCCTGCTCAAGTACTCGGAAAAAGCCGAACTCGACCCCTATGCCGCCTCGGGCAAGGTGTCATTGGCGCTGCTGGAAGAGTTGATGGCGACTGCCGCCATCATGGGCCGCGCCTGAGGGTCTTGCCAGTGCGGGGAAGCTGGCCCGCCGAATTCCATTTCCTTGCGGCTTCGTTGAGCCCGCTTCGCTGCTCTAGCGCTGGGCTGAACGAGAGAGCCAGAAGCTCATGAACCACGCTCTGCTGGCGGGCTGCGATTTTTCCAGCAGACCCAGCCGCCGCAAACCGATCGTGATGGCGCTGGGCACGGAGTCAAAAGGGCGCGTCCTGCTTGCCGGCCTTGAGAGGATCGAATCGCTGGACGGCTTCGGGCGCTGGTTGCAGGAGGCGCGGGCATGGACCGCAGCGTTTGATTTTCCTTTCGGCCTGCCGCGCGAACTGGTGGCGCAATTGGGCTGGCCTTTGCATTGGCCAGAGCTGATTCGCCACTATGCCAGTTTGAGCCGGCCCGAGATCCGCAACAGCTTTGCGGCCTTTTGTGACGCACGTCCGGCAGGGCGGAAATTTGCGCATCGCGCGACGGACAAGCCGGCGGGCTCCAGCCCGTCCATGAAATGGGTGAATCCGCCAGTGGCCTACATGCTGCACGCTGGCGTGCCGCGCCTGCTGGGCGCAGGCGTGCATCTCCCGGGCCTACACCAGGGCGACCTCCGGCGCGTCGCGCTCGAAGGCTACCCCGGCCTGCTGGCGCGCGAGGTGCTGGGTCTGCGGTCCTACAAGAGCGATAACCGGGCCAGGCAGACGCCCGAGCGGCTGATTGCGCGCAAGGACCTGATCACGGCGCTGGAACACGGCCAGACGCGACTCGGGCTGCGGCTTAAAGTCAGTCACGCCCAGCGCGATGCGCTGGTTGACGATGCCAGCGGCGACAGCCTGGATGCCGTGCTGTGCCTGCTGCAGGCGGCGTGGGCCGCAGGCCAGGGGGCGCCGCGTTACGGCTTGCCGCCTGTAATGGACGGGCTTGAGGGCTGGATCGTCACGGCATAGTTTTTATGCAGTGCGGTACATTCGACCGGGCTGCGCGCCCCTGCTCGCTTCCTGGCGTGGCAAAACTGTCCCAATCAGCGATTTCAAGCACAAAATAGCCGCTATGTCCAATAAAGACGGTCATAGTTTGCTATCAAATTTATTCTTGAGAAACATGAGTTCCATTCTTCTGATCAAACGGCTGCTGATTGTGATCGTGGTCACCGGGATCACCGGTGTCGCTGCTTGGGCGGCGCCCCGCCCGCAAGCGGCCTGGTCCGGTGTCGTGACCTATGTGGTTGACGGTGATACGCTGAAGGTGAGGCCGCCTGATGGCGGAAAACCGTTGGGTATTCGCCTGGAAGGCATTGATGCCCCGGAGATTTGCCAGGCCGGCGGCAGGCTGGCCCGGGATGCGCTCAAGCGCAGGGTGCTTGGCCAGCGCGTGGCCGTTCACGGCCGGGTCCGAGATGACTACGGCCGACTGCTGGCCCGCATCACGCTTGATGGCGAGGACCAGGGACGCTGGATGGTGGCGAATGGACAAGCCTGGTCTTACCAGTACCGCGGCAGCGCGGGTCCGTATGCGGCGGAGCAGCGCAGAGCGCAGCTTGCCAGGGCCGGCATTTTTTCCGCCCCTGCCAGGGACGTCGTCAACCCCAGGGCGTTCCGCAAGCGGCATGGCCCTTGCCGAATTGAGGCCTATTCGCGGCAATGAAAGCCTGTCTGTTTGGCGGCAGCCAAGCCGGCCCGCGCGTTTGTCAGGATTTGTCTTACCCTGAAGTGAGTCAAACACTGATTCTCAAATCAGGGTCAAAGCCCTAAATTGAAACCCCTGTGATGACTCCATTGCAGATGTCAATACCTTGCGGCCGTCATGGTGCCGTATTTTTCAAAAGGGAGGTTTCATGAAATCACAAACCATTCTTGCTCTGCGCCACCTGTCTCCGCGCGTCGGTCCTCATGGCGCCATGCTGATCGTGGGCTCGCTTGCCCTGGCGTTTGCCCTCGGGGCATGCAGCAAGCAGGAGGAAACGAAGTCGGCTGGCCAGCAGGTTGATTCCGCCATCGCAAAAACGGAGCAGGCCGCGGCAGATGCCCGGGCAAAAACCGAAGTGGCCGCTGCCGAGGCCAAGGCAAAAGCCGAAAGCGCCATGGCCAATGCCGGTACCGCGATCAAGAGCGCAACCGAAAATGCCGAGTCGTCTGCCAAGGACATTGCGGCAAAAATGGAAGGAAAGCTCGATGACGTGTCCATCACCACCTCGGTGTCGTCAGCCATCGGCAAGGAAAGTGATTTGAGCGTGCTCAAGATCAATGTTGACACCAAGAACGGCGTGGTGACCCTGAACGGCTCCGCACCGACCGAAGCGGCCCGTGAAAAGGCGGGCAACATCGCCAAAGCGGTGAAAGGTGTGAACTCGGTGGACAACAAGCTCGTGGTGAAGGCCGGTTAAAGCTCAGGCGATCCGGCTTCAGTCCTGCTGCGGATGCCTGGATACTCCAGGCGCCCGCGGCATTTTTTTGTCTGAAGCAAAGTCACCGCCCGGCTGCGGCCATAAAAAAGGCAAGCGACCCGCGCTTGCCTAATTGATTTGGGCACCCCCTCAGGGGGCGCAGCCAGCCGGAGCCGTTTAAGGGCGAACGACGATGTCGTTGCGCACAGACTTGACGTTCTTCACGCCCCGGGCAATGTTTTCGGCCTGATTCTTCTCGGCGGTAGATTTGGCGAAACCGGACAGCTGAACCGTGCCATTGAGCGTTTCCACGCTGATGGACATGGCTGAAACCGTCTTGTCTTCCACGAATTTTGCCTTGACAGCGGTGGTGATGGCGGCATCATCAATATAAGAGCCTGCCGTTTCCTGACCACGCCCCACGGCGCAGCCGCTGCCAATGATGGTGAGACCGGCCAGGGCTGCGAATGCGATTGCGCGAGCGTATTTCATATGGGTTTCCTCTTGAGTTGGTTTGGTTGAAGCGGTGCAGAGTTTGAAAAACCGGTCAATCGGCGGCACCACGCCGCTTGACCTGCGGATAACGATTTATTTTTCCAGCCAGTCCTTGAGCTCGTCGGCATGCTCTTCTTCGTCGGCCAGAATGCTTTCCAGCATGCGGCGGGTGGTCGGGTCCTTGTCGGCCATCAAGGTAATCATCTGGCGGTAGGTTTCAACCGCGATGCGCTCGGCAATGAGGTTGACCCTGACCATGGTCTGCAGGTCGTTGGAATCGTCATAGTCCGCGTGGCTGCGCTGCAGCAAGGTTGAAGGCGAGAAATCGGGTTCGCCGCCCAGCTGGACGATGCGCCGTGCAATCAGGTCGGCATGCGCGGATTCTTCATTCGCATGGACCAGGAACTCTTCCGCGATTTTGGGTGACTCAAGGCCGCTTGCCATGAAGTGGTGGCGCTTGTAGCGCAAAATACAGACCAGTTCGGTTGCCAGGGCGTCGTTCAGCAGCTTGACAATCGCTTCGCGGTGTGGCCCGTAGGCGGGCGTGATGGCTCCGTCGTCCAGGCTTGAACGGGCGGCTTGCAGGCCCGCCTCGTCCAGTTTCAGCGTATCGGTCTTTGATGAAGTGGCGTTCGGTTTCATGGGGCTTCCTGATGGTTGCGAGAGGTTTGGGAGCGGCTGGTCAGCAGTGACAGAAGAGCTCCGGAGAGGCCGGAGGATTTGACGGCGGCCAGCAGCAAACCACCGACCGAGACCATGCGCCAGGGGCGGATCAACGCGGCAGCCGCGCCCACGCCCGCGGCTGCGCCCAGCAGCTTGAAGGGATGGGCTCGTGCATAGTCATCCAGCAGGGGGCGGGCCAGTTCAAGCGCGCTGCTTGCGGGGTGGCGAAACCACCAGGCGCGGACCGCCTGCTTGAGGGCGTTCCAGGGGCCACGCCGAAATGACTCGGAGCGATCGGCCTCATCGGCTTCGTAGCCCGTTTCAAGCGCATGATCCCGGTGGTGCCGGTTCATGTGTTTGACAATCGCCTTGCGACTCAGCGCGAGGCGATCCTGGGGGGTCAGTGTGCTGGGGATTGACATGGCGTTCTCGTGGCAAATGCCGGTCAGGCCACCGAACGCAGGGCCTGGGCATCGCTGTCAAGTTGCGCCTTCAACTCCGAAAAACGCTCACTGCGCATCGGCTTCCTGGCCAGCACCATGGCTACCACCAGCAGGAATAAGGCAAAACCGGGCACTGCAACAAGTATCCAGTGAAAGTGGTTTTGCATAAAACCCAGCATCAGCGCCGTACCCGTCAAGCCGAGAAACAGCAGGGCGGCCAAAATCGCCAGCACCCAAGCCACCACACGCCTCAAGAAATCTGAACCTGCGCTGCTCGCTTCCTCGTGAAAAAGTGCCCCATAGGCCGAGAGATGAGCAAGAACCAGATCTGGCCGTTGGACAATGGTCGAAAAAAGCGGATGCAGCATACGTGAGGCCGGTTGAGGTGTCAGTCGTTCTTGCGTTTTGCGGGTGAGGCCAAGGCTCAGTAGCGGTTACGGTTGCGGTTGCGCGTGGCTGATACCAACAGGGCAACCGCCGCACCGACTCCGGCCGCAATCAGTATCGAGCGGACCGGTTGTTCGGCCACATAGCGGGTCGTGACGCCTGCAGCGCGTTTGAGCGACTGCTCGGCGCGGTCTTTGGCCTCAGCGGCCAGGTCCAGGCTATGGCGCGCCAGCTTTTGAGCCTTGGTTGCCAGCATGTCCACCATGGGGTCAACCTGGCCGCGCAATTCGCGGACCTTGCTTTCGGCCTTGTCCAGCGCGCTATTGGCGTGCTCGCGGGTTGAGTCCAGCGTCTTGCCGGCCGTCTGCAGGATGTCATCAGAGGTCTGGCGAATCGTGGGCATGGCCTCGCGGGCGAGATTCTGCGGGGTATTCGTATTCATGTCGGATCCTTGAAGAGTTGAACAATGGAAGTGGTGAAACAATACAGGCTTGCGGGCTGTCCAGTCAATTTTTCTTGATCAGGCTGATCACGAAACTGACGATGGCCATGATGGCAAAAATCACAAACAGAATTTTTGCGATTTCCACGGCCCCCGCGGCGATACCGCCAAAGCCGAACACGGCAGCAATCAGGGCAATTACCAGAAACACGACGGAATAGTGCAACATATCAAGCTCCTTGATCTCTGATTCGGCTTCCCAGGTGGCGGGGCGCGATATCGAAACGCCTGTAGCAACTTTAGCCAGCATCGGCAGCTTTACTCATCGGCTTTGTCCCTGCCGCGTTGTCAGTGGCCAGGGGGGAATGCTGTAGGAGGGGGCTGACATTTTGTTACGCGTCGTTTCGGGCCTGGCCTTGCGCACATCCGCACAGTTACATTGACTTCGGAAGCACGGCGGAAATCTGCGTGCCCGTGGCCGCCGCGCTGGTCACGGTCAGCCGGCCGCCGGCCGCTTCAACCCGGTGACGCATGCCCGTCAGGCCGTGGCTGCCCGGCCCCACGTTTGCGACATTAAAGCCCTTGCCGTCGTCCCTGACTTCCACTGCAATGTAGCCGTCAAAGTTCTCCAGCCTGATCTCAGCCTGTGTGGCGTTGGCATATTTGGCCATGTTCGTGAGTGATTCCTGCACAAGACGGTACACGGTCAGCTGGGCCGAGCCGCCGAGTTCAACGGTCTCCAGGTCAGTCGTGACGGTCAGGCCGGAACGCTCTTCAAACTCCCGCGCGAGAATTTCCAGCGAAGCCACCAGGCCCAGGTGCGAGAGCGAGGAGGGACGCAAGTCCTCCACAATCCTGCGCTTCAGGGCAATGCCGCTGTTAAGGGTGCTGGTCAGGTGCTCAAGGCGTTCTGAGGCTTCCGGCAGGTTGCCAGCCAGGCGGGACTTGAGCCTGGCAACATCAAGCTTTGCCGCCGTCAGCAGTGCGCCCAGTTCGTCATGCAATTCTCTTGCGAGGTGGCCGCGTTCGTCCTCACGCACATTTTGCAGGTGAGTCGCCAACTCTGCCAGGCTGGCGGTTCGCTCGCGAACCTGTTTTTCGAGCAGGTCACGCTCGCGCTGAAGCGAGTCCTTCTCGCGCAGGCCGGAGGCAACCAGCGCCTTGGTTTGCAGCAGGTACATGTAAAAAGCCAGCAAACCGACGAGCGCCGTCGTGGCAATGCCGATGCGGGACAACTGCAGCGCCTTCTGGATCTGGGCCTGGCCCTGCTCCATTTTGCGGATGCTGCTGGCCATCAGCTTGGCGGTTTGCTCGCGGATCGCCTCCATCTGTTCCTTGCCCACATCGGTGGTCAGGACAAATTTCCAGCCATCTTCGTTGCCTTCCCGGCGCATGCGCACGCTCAGGTCCATTTCGGCCAGCTTGCGCGAGACATGCCGGGACAGAAGGTCGAAGTCGCCGAGCTGCTCTTGCGATGGTGCAAACAGCGGGCGCATGGCATCGAGGTTCTGGCTGATATCCGCCGTCGCGGTGTTGTATGGTTCCAGGTAGCGCGGATCACCTGTCAGCAGGAATCCGCGCTGCCCCGTTTCCGCATCAAGCACCTGCTGCACCAGCTTGCTGATGGCCCCGCGGGTTTTCTGGGCGGACTCGATGTTGGCCAGTGCCTTGGTGGATTCTTGGAAGCTCGACTCGTTGATGGAAACTAGGAAGGCGGCCGCCAGTATCGCCAGCGGCAGGCTGATGACCATTTTGGGAAGGGCGAATTTTTTCAAGGCAAACTCCATTCAGTACTTGGCTGAATATCTCGGGAATAATGAGCACCGGGACTCAATTTGATGTTCGGGCGTGGCAATAGCCCTATCGCCGCGCCTGCTGACCCGGGATTTATAGAAAGACTGCGACATGATAAAAATTGGAATTGTGGATGACCATGCCATTGTGCGTTCGGGACTCAGGCAGTTTTTTTCCGACCAGGTGGACTTGCGTGTGGTGGGCGAAGCCGCCAGCGGCCGCGAGGCCATTGACCTGGTTCGCAATGTCGAGCTGGACATCCTTGTGATGGACCTTTCCATGCCGGGCCAAAGCGGAATCGACGCGCTGGCCATGATTCGCGCCAAGGCTCCCGATGTGGGTATTCTGATCCTGAGTGGCTACCCGGAAGAGCATTACGCGGTCAACCTGATTCGTCAGGGTGCCAGCGGCTACCTCAACAAGGAGTGCGAGCCCTCGGAGATCGTCGATGCGATTCGCGTGATTTCCCTGGGCAAGCGCTACATCACGCCGGCCGTCGCGGAGCTGCTGGCGCAGCAATTGAACAGGCCGAAGGATGTGGCTGCCCACGAACAACTTTCGGAGCGGGAATTCCAGGTTTTTCTGAAACTGGCCAAAGGCGAAACGGCCGGCGATATTGCCAAGGCGCTGTCGCTGAGCGTCAAAACGGTGAGTACTTACCGAACCCGCGTGATGGAAAAAATGAGTCTTGCTTCCAACAGTGACCTGACGTATTACGCGCTTAAAAACAAGTTGATCGATTGAAGCGGACTTGCCAGACCGCGTCCGGGCCTCATCATTTCCGAGCAGCCAAACTCTGGCATTTCCCTGCCCATCGGATACCGAAAAACTACACGGGCGCGGCTGTCGACGCTGCTTTTTCAATCCGCTGCAGGGCAAATGCAGCGCAAGCCTTGAACCTGGCTTAAGCAAGCCCTTTCCCGACCTCAAGCGAGGTTCTCCCGTGCAGCAGGCAATAGTCCACCAGCGCGTCAATCTCATTGGATTTGTCGAATACTGCATCCACCCCCAGCTGGGCGCAACGCTGACGGATGTCAGGCGTGGCGTAATTGCTCAGCACGACGACTTTGCGGCTTGATGCACGACCCCGGCAGGCTGCCAGCACACCCAGGCCGCTTCCCTGTTTCAGGAACAGATCGACGATGGCCAGGTCCCATTCATCGGGATGGTCAGCAAGCCACGCCTTTCCTTCGTTCTCGGTTTCCGCCGTTCCAACGGCGGTGACAAACGCCAGTTCTTCGAGCGTCGCGATGAGGTTCTCCCGAATGGTGGGATTGTCTTCGACGATATAGGTTTTCAGTCTCACGGCGCGTATCCAGGTGGCGAAGGCTGGACCTCCAGAATTCTTTCGTTTAGCCCAGCCAGTACAGCTGGAAAATGCCAGTCTGCGTTGTTTCCTAATGTATCTTTTTATCAGATCTGATTGTGCCAGTGAGCGATGCAGGTCTCTGTAGGAGAACACCTACCAATGTTTTCAGATGTAGGCACTTCCCCACAGCTTTACATCGTGCCGGCCGACTGCATGGCGGCATGATGTCACCGATAGTGGGGGACTGGTTGCCCCGCCGATGCGCCGGACGATCCTGTCAATTTGACCTGCCCTAAAACCGTAACAATGCATGAATACACCACGGCTTTTGTCCTCCGTTTTGCGCCGTTGGCTGCTGGGTATTGCCGTCGTCTGCGTATTGCTCATCCTGGCCGTTAATTTTTTCCCATGGGACATCCTGCGCGAACCCATCAACCGCCATGTCTCGGGCCAGTTGGGCCGACGATTTGAAATCACCCGCCATCTGGCCGTAAGCGTGGGACGTACCACCACCGTGCGGGTGGAGGCTGTGGAAATCTCAAACCCTGAATGGGCGCATGAGCCCTATCTTTTGAAGGCGAAGGCAGCGGAATTTGACCTCAAGCTTCTTCCCCTGCTGCTTGGCAAGATTGAAATTCCCCGCGTGGTGCTGACCGAGCCGCAGATCGGGCTTCAGCTTGAGCCGGACGGGCGTCGTACATGGGCGCTATCGCGGGACACCGCCGACTCGTCGGCCGTCCCGAAAATAGGAACACTGCTGGTCGACAAGGGAAGCCTCAGTTACCGTGCGCGCGCGCAGGGTGCCGATCTCGATGTGCAGTTCTCACTTGCCGGGGAGTCGGATAGCCAGCTTCCCTTGAGCTACAAGGCCGCTGGCAAATGGAAGAGCGAAAAGTTTGTGGCCAGCGGGAGAACTGGCGGGGTACTGCAGCTGAGTGAAAACACCGCGGGGACTTTTCCCCTTGAGGTGAACGCCGTGGCCGGAAGAACCACGCTTAAAGCCCAAGGCTCCATCACCAACCTCGCTGCGTTCGGCTCGGTTGATGCGAGCTTCGATCTTGAGGGCCGCAATCTTGATGAACTGTACAAGCTCCTTGGTGTTGCGCTTCCCTCGACACGCCCCTACAAAGTGAGGGGCCAGTTGGCAAAGCGCGGCAAGCTTTGGTCGGCCACCAGGATTCAGGGGCTTCTCGGGAAGTCCGACATCAGTGGTGCGCTGGATTTTGACCAGTCGGCTAAAGTGCCATTGTTAACCGGCAAGCTTCAATCGAAGATGCTGGATTTTGCCGACCTCGGCCCGGTGGTGGGCTTGGCCCCTTCCGCGAATGCGGCGGCCAGGACGACGGACACGGCGCCGACCGCTGCGGCCCAAGCCGCCTCGGCGCGTCATCAGAACGCGTCGCGCAAAGTGTTGCCCGTGGCCACCCTGGACGTTGCAAGGCTTCAGGCTATGGATGCCGACGTTGTCTATTCCGCCGCGGACATCAAGCACGTGGAAGTGCTACCGCTGGACAAGGGCAGCGTGCATGTCAGGCTCAAAGCGGGCGTATTGCAGCTTGACCCGGTTTCGCTCGGGGTGGCGGGCGGAACCGTGGCTGGAAGCATACAGATTGATTCGAACGCCACGCCCGCAACATTCAGCACCCGTCTGGATGTGCGTGCGCTGCGACTGAACCAGTTGTTTCCGACGGTGGAAACGACAAAAACCGGGCTCGGAAAAATCAGCGGCCGGTTTGATCTCAAGGGCCGGGGCAACTCCGCAGCGCAGATGCTGGGTTCGGCCTCCGGCAATATGGCGGTATTGATGGGCCAGGGCGAGATCAGCAATATCCTGCTGGAGTTCATGGGGCTTGATGGCGGGGAAGTCATCAAGTTCTTGCTCCGGGGTGACCGCAATGTGCAACTTCGCTGCGCGGCGGCCGCTTTTGATGTCAAGCAGGGCTTGATGAGCAGCCGGGCCATTGTGCTTGATACCTCCGACACGGTGATCACCGGCGAAGGAAAGATCAGCCTGGCCGATGAAACCCTTGATATCCTGCTCAAGCCAGAGCCCAAGGACCATAGTATTTTGAGCCTGCGGTCGCCATTGCGCATTGGCGGTACGTTTGGAAAGCCCAGTGCCGGGCCTGACAAGACGGCACTGGCCGGCCGGGTGGGACTGGCGCTATTGCTCGGCGCCATCAATCCGCTGCTGGCGCTGGCCGCGACGGTGGAAACCGGGCCTGGCGAAAATGCCGACTGCGCAGGCATACTCGCGCTGGCGGCGAACCCCAAGCCTGGACCGAAACCTGCTACTGCCGTCAAGAAATAGAAGAAGAAGGGTAAGGCGACGGCCGGCTCAGTTGCGCTGGTCTTATGCCCGAATCACCCTTTACCGCAGACCGTGCAGGCCGGATTTCTTGGCATTTTCATTTCATGCCATTCCATGCTTCGGCCGTCCAGCATCAGTAGTCGCCCGGTCAGGACCTGCCCGATGCCGCACAGCAGCTTGAGTGCCTCCGCGGCCTGCACGCTTCCCACAATCCCCACCAGCGGTGCAAACACGCCCATGGTGGCGCAGCGGGTTTCCTCCAGCCGTTCGGTCTCCGGGAAAATACAGGCGTAGCACGGAGACTCTTCGCTGCGTGAGTCGTAAACCGTCACCTGGCCGTCAAAGCGGATGGCGGCCCCGGAGACCAGCGGCTTGCGGTGATTCACGCAGGCACGGTTGATGGCGTGGCGAATCGCGAAGTTGTCGGTGCAGTCCAGTACCAGGTCCGCCTCGCGTACCAAGCGGTCCAGCAATGCGTCATCGGCCCTGCTGGCGACCGGAATGACCCGGACGTCGGGGTTGATCGCCGCCACCGCCTGCGCCACGGAGTCGGCCTTGAACTGGCCAAGGCGCTCCATGGTGTGGGCGATCTGGCGCTGCAGGTTGGTGGCATCCACGTGGTCGTGATCGACGACCGTCATGCTCCCCACGCCGGCACTGCCCAGGTACAGGGCCACGGGGGAGCCCAGCCCACCCGCGCCAATGACCAGCACGCGGGAGGACAGCAGCTGTTGCTGCCCTTCAATGCCGATTTCATCCAGCAGGATATGCCGGGAATAGCGCAGAAGCTGTTCATCATTCATGAAAATGGAGTTCCGTCGGCAGGACTCATGGCCCGGTTCTTTTGCGCACGAGCCGCGAAAAATAACGTTCAGCAAAAAAGCGGCACCCGGCCGCCTTTTGCTGGGTTCAGGGCAATGCGTCTAGTTGTCTTTTTTCTCGTTTTTCGGCTCGACCACGGCGGTCTTGCTCACAAGTACCGGGCGCCCCTTGAGCTGGTTGATCGCCTGGGCCAGCGGGAAATCCTTGTCGCTGCCCAGCTCAGGCGGGCGGCGTTGTTCCGGTGTCTTCCTGGCATCTTCTTCAAGGCGTTTCAAGGCCAGTTCGCGCGCCTTTTCGCGGTTCGCATCCTTGACTTCCTCACCCTGGCCGCTGTTGAGGTGCTTTTCAAGATCGGCCTCCCGCGTGCGCAGCACCGCGAACGGGCTGCCTTCGGCGGTTTCGTCAACCATGACATCGGGCACGATGCCGCGCGCCTGAATCGATTTTCCGTTCGGTGTGTAGTAGCGTGCGGTCGTCAGCTTGATGCCGGTGTCAGGACCCAGGGGGCGGACGGTCTGGACCGAACCCTTGCCAAAGGTCTGGTTGCCCATGATGGTGGCGCGCTTGTAGTCCTGCAGCGCGCCCGCCACGATCTCGCTGGCCGAGGCCGAGCCCTCGTTGACCAGGACCACCAGCGGTACGGTCTTGAGTGCTGCAGGAAGACCCTTCAGCGGGTCCGTGCCATTGCGCCGCTGGTAAAACTCGGGCGACGCCTTGTAGGTGAACTTGCTTTCGGCCAACTGGCCGTTGGTGGACACCACGGTCACATTCTCTGGCAGAAAAGCCGCCGATATGGCAACCGCCGCGTCCAGCAAGCCGCCCGGATCGTTGCGCAGGTCCAGCACCAGCCCTTTCAGGTTGGGCTCCTGCTTGTAGATCTGCGTCAGCTTGGCGACGAAATCGTCCACCGTGCGTTCCTGAAACTGGCTCAGCCGAATCCAGGCATAGCCAGGCTCGACCACCTTGCTGCGAACCGACTGGGTGCGAATTTCTTCACGGGTAATGGTGACCGGGAAAGTCCGGTTTTCATCCTTGCGGAAGATCGTCAGCAGCACCTTGGTCCGCGGTTCGCCGCGCATCTTCTTGACGGCCTCATTCAGGCTCAGTCCCTTGACCGCCGTGTCATCAATGCGGGTGATCAGGTCGTTGGGCTTGAGTCCGGCCTGGTCGGCAGGGGAGCCTTCAATCGGTGACACGACCTTGACGAGGCCGTCTTCCTGCGTGATTTCGATGCCGACCCCCACAAATCGTCCCGACGTGCCTTCGCGGAATTCCTTGTAGGATTTCTTGTCGAAATAAACGGAGTGCGGATCCAGGCTGGACACCATGCCTGAAATGGCATCGGTGATCAGCTTTTTCTCGTCAACCGGCTCCACGTAGTCGGTTTTGACCATTCCAAACACCGCCGCGAGTTGCTGCAACTCTTCCAGCGGCAGAGGTGCCAGCCCGGCGCGCGCGACGGCTTGAAGTTGCACGGTGGTGAGGGCTCCTGCCATGGCACCGATTGAAATCCAGCCTGCTATCTTGAGCTTTTGACCCATAAAATTACCTTCGTAAGCCTGTTGAGGAGCCTTGCCCCTTCTGTCTGGAAGCAATATACACCTTGGAGGCGGGCAAGCCGCCACAGTTCCGTCGCCCTGACCCCGCCATGCGAAAAAAGTGAGGCATCTTCGATATTTGGATGAATTTTTACCTCAAATTTACAAATCGGCAAGGTGAAGGCGCAAGGCTGCTCCCGCGTGGGAAGACGATCATGCCGGCCTGCCTTACCCTGCGACGGCCTTGCCTTGCGCACCCACAGCGGCGGCGGCCCTGGCGACCGCCTCGCTGTCACCCAGGTAATAGCTGCGCAGGGGCTTGAGGTCGGCGTCCAGCTCGTACACGAGCGGAATGCCATTGGGGATATTGAGGCCCACGATGTCGGCGTCCGAAACCTTGTCCAGGTATTTCACCAGCGCCCGGATGGAGTTGCCATGCGCCGCCACGACCAGGCGTTTGCCGGCCTTGATGGCAGGGGCCATGGAGTCGTTCCAGAAGGGCAGCACGCGCGCCACCGTGTCCTTGAGACACTCGGTCAGCGGAACTTCCTCCGGCTTGAGCATGGCATAACGCCGGTCACCGCGTTCGCTGCGCGCGTCATCGGCGGCCAGCGGCGGCGGCGGCGTATCGTAGCTGCGGCGCCAGACCAGCACCTGCTCGTCGCCGTATTTTTTGGCCGTTTCGGCCTTGTTCAGGCCCTGCAGCGCGCCGTAATGACGCTCGTTGAGGCGCCAGCTGTGTATCACCGGGAGCCAGGTACGGTCCATCTCGTCGAGCACATGCCAGAGGGTGCGCGTCGCGCGCTTGAGCACGCTGGTGCAGGCTACATCGAAGTCATAGCCTTCGTCCCTGAGCAGCCGGCCCGCGTTCCTGGCCTGTTCGACGCCGGTGGGCGTGAGATCGACGTCGGTCCATCCGGTGAAGCGGTTGTCAAGATTCCAGGTCGATTCGCCGTGGCGGATCAGCACGAGTTTGTACATGGTGGGAAAAATTCGGGTAAGGGTCGAAGACAGGAAAGCGGGGGCTTGAAGGCACTCCGCAAGGTGGTTTTTCTCCTCCATTCTAAAATCACTGCTTGGCTGAAAAATATACAAAGGGTATGACGTGAAATTTTTGATCGATAACTGGATGCTGATTGGCATTGCACTCGCCTCGGGCGGCATGCTCGTCTGGCCCCTGATCGCTGGCGGCATGAACGCAGGCGCCTTGAACGCCACGGGCGCCGTGCAGTTGATCAACCGTGAAAAAGCGGTGGTGGTGGACGTCCGCGAACCCGCGGAATTTGCCGCTGGCCATGTCACCGGTGCCAGGAATGTTCCTTTGGGCGAGCTTGAGAGCAAACTGCCTGGCGTGATGAAAAACAAGGCCCTGCCGCTGATCCTGGTCTGCGCAAGCGGCGCGCGCTCGGGGCGCGCGGTGGCAATCGCCAAAAAACTCGGTTACGAGCAAGCCCAATCGCTGGGCGGCGGGCTCAAGGCCTGGAAAGACGCTAACCTTCCCATCGAAAAGGCCTGACAGGCCAGACAAGCCGGCAGCTGGCGCGTTGCCCGACGCCGGCCCCGGTTTGCCCCGTTCCACTTTCTGCCCGCCAGACCCGGGCATGACCTGAAGAAACCATGCAACTCGTCAAAATCTATACCACCGGCACCTGCCCTTATTGCATCCAGGCCAAGCAGCTGCTGGCGCAGCGCGGCGTCGCTGAACTCAATGAAATACGCGTGGACATGATGCCTGGTGAACGCCAGAAAATGATGGAAATCACCGGCCGGCGCACGGTGCCGCAAATTTTCATCGGCGATACCCATGTTGGCGGTTGCGATGACCTCATGGCGCTCGACGGTCGGGGCGGCCTGTTGTCGCTGCTCAATCCCGCGACTTGACAGCCAGCCGGACCAGCGGCTGACCCGCTGCGCGACCCTGAGATAATGCGGCCGTGCCTGCCTGCGACTGCGTCATGCAATTCGCAGGCTGTGGGCCAAGCTGACCGATTTTTTAGTACCCCGACGAAAGAACACCATGGCTGAAGCCAATTCTGATCCCGTATTCCAGATCCAGCGCGTTTACCTCAAGGACGTGTCGCTGGAGCAACCCAATTCGCCCGAAATCCTGCTCAATCAGGAGCAGCCCGGCGTTGACATCCAGCTCGGCGTTGACGCCACTCCCGTGGCCGACGGCATGTTCGAAGTCTGCGTGACCGCCACGGTGCACACCAAGATTGGCGACAAGACCGTGTTCATGGTTGAGGCCAAGCAGGCCGGAATCTTCGAGATCCGCAATATGCAGGCCGACCAGATGGGCTCTATCCTGGGCATCGCCTGTCCGCAGATTGTTTACCCCTACCTGCGCAGCAACGTCGCCGACGTGATTCAGCGCGGCGGTTTCCCGCCCGTGCACCTGGCCGAAATCAACTTCCAGGCCATGTATGAGCAGCAGCAGCAGCAACAGCAGCAAGCCGAGGCGGCTCCGCCTCAGATCATCGTCTGATGTGCTGCCAGCTCACCCCGTGAGCCTGCTGTAGCCATCATGAAGATCCTTGTTCTCGGCGCTGGCGCCTGGGGTACGGCGCTGGCCGTCAATGCCGCTTGCGTGGTGGACGGCGGCAAGCCGCGGCATCAGGTCACCCTGTGGGCACGCGACGCGGCTCAGCTCAAGGCCCTGCAGGCCGAGCGCGCCAACACCCGTTACCTGCCCGGCATCGCCTTGCCCGGGAGCCTGCTTTTGCAGGGCGGCGGCGATGCCTCGCTGGCCCGGGTGGTCAGCGGTCAAGACCTGATTATTCTGGCAACGCCGGTAGCGGCCGCGCGAAGCATGCTGCAGCACCTGCAACATGCCAGCGCGCCTGTCGCCTGGCTGAGCAAGGGCTTTGAGGCGCCGCTGAGCGCGGCGCCGGCTTTAGCCGCTCTTTCAGAGCCTTTTGGGCTCATGGTCCATGAAGTACGGGCCCAGGTAGCTATTAATTTAAGAGCGGGCGTGCTTAGCGGCCCGAGCTTTGCGCTGGAAGTCGCGCGTGGCCAGCCAACGGCGCTGGTGGCCGCCAGCGAACACGCCGAGGTGCGCGAGGCGCTGGTCTCGGCCTTTCACAACGCCACCCTGCGGGTCTACGCCGGCGACGACATCGTGGGCGTCGAGGTGGGCGGAGCCGTCAAGAACGTGCTGGCGATTGCCACCGGCCTGTGTGACGGCCTGCAACTGGGCCTCAATGCCCGGGCCGCGCTCATCACCCGGGGGCTGGCGGAAATGACCCGCCTGGGCGTTGCGCTGGGCGCGCGCGCGGAGACCTTCACGGGTCTGTCAGGGCTGGGCGACCTGGTGCTGACGGCCACCGGCGACCTCAGCCGCAACCGCAAGGTGGGGCTGCTGCTGGCCCGGGGCCAGACCTTGCCTGAAGTGCTGGCCTCGCTTGGCCATGTGGCCGAAGGTGTTTATTGCGCCCGCACCGTGGTGCAGCGCGCGGCCGGTCTGGGCGTGGACATGCCGATCGCGCAAAGCGTGGTGGCACTGCTGGACGGCAAGCTCAAGCCGTCCGAAGCCGTGGCGATATTGATGGAGCGCGAACCCAGGATGGAACTCGATTGCTATTGAAAAAATAGCGAACTATGACCGTTCTGAAAGGGCTAAACCCCTATTTTTCGCATTTACCGGCGCAGGGCGAAGGTTACCAGCAGCGATGAGTCCCGCACGGCCGTCAAGCCATGCTCAACACCGCCGGCCAGGTAAAGCAACTGGCCCGCTTTCATCAGCTGGGTTTGTTCGCCGGCCGTGAATTCACACTCTCCTTCCAGGCACTGAACCGTGATCTCGCCCTTGACTTGGTGCGAGGGCACGGTTTTACCGGCGGGAACGATCAGCCGCATGACTTCAAGCTCATGGCTCTTGAACAGGGCGACCGTTCTTGTTTCGGTGAGTTTGTCTACCAGGGGATAAAGGTCAATCAGTTGCCCGGATGCGGCATGTGCAATAGCCATGATGGAACTCCATGAAGAAAGTGGCGACCAATGCTTTAGCCGGTTTATACCCCAAGGTTCCAAAAACAGGGCAAACCCGGAGCTGCGCCGCAGGCCGGAGTTTTTCAGGGAAATTGGCCGCTGGCCCAAGCATGACGGGCGCTGGCAGCTATTAAAACAGGAGTATTCCGGCAGTGTCGACTCAGATTTCCAGGTTGTCAATCAGCCGGGTGCTTCCCAGCTTGGCCGCGCCCAGCACGACCAGCGGAACATCTGCCAGCGGGCCTTGCGGCGGTTGCAGGTCGGCGCGGCGGCGCACCGTCAGGTAGTCGGGCTTCCAGCCGCGCCGCGCTAGCGCCTGCAGGGCCTGGGCTTCCAGGGCCGGCAGGTCGGGTGCATCGCTGGCTCTTGCTGCCTGGCCCAGGGCGCGCAGTGCCCTGGAGAGTTCCACCGCTTCCTGGCGCTCGGCGGGGCTGAGGTAGCCATTGCGCGACGACAGCGCCAGGCCGTCCTCGGCGCGCTGGGTTTCGCCGGCCAGAATCTCGATCGGCAGGGCAAACTGCCGCACCATGCGGCGCACCACCATCACCTGCTGATAGTCCTTTTTGCCGAAGGCGGCGATCCCCGAGGGCATGCCTGCGAAGACGCAGGAAAAAAGCTTGAGTACAACGGTGCTCACGCCAATGAAAAAGCCGGGCCGGAAGTGCCCTTCCAGAATGTCGGCCAGGTCGTTGGCGGGATGCACCTTGTAGGTCTGGGGTTCGGGGTAGAGTTCTTTTTCGCGCGGGGCAAACAGTACGTCGCAGCCGGCCGCTTCCAGGCGCCGGGCGTCGGCATCGAGCGTGCGCGGGTAGCTGTCAAAGTCCTCGTGCGGCGCAAACTGCAGGCGGTTGACAAATATGCTGGACACCGTGACGTCGCCCAGTGGCCTGGCCTGCCTGACCAGCGCGATATGGCCCTCATGCAGGTTGCCCATGGTGGGCACAAAGGCCGGGCGCTTGAAGGGGCTGAGGTGCTGGCGCAACTCGGCAATGGTGTGGACGATGTGCATGGGAAGTCCTTGCTGTCTTTGAAGTTTTGGGATTTTGCGGTGCTTACCAGGCGTGGGTGGCGTTGACCGGAAAGCTGCCGTCTTTCACGGCATGGACATAGGCATCCATGGCGCCGCGCACGCTGGCGTTCTTGCTGTCCTGGCCATCCATGAAGTTGCGCACGAACTTGGGCATCTTGCCCAGGTTCATGCCCAGCATGTCGTGCAGCACCAGCACCTGGCCGGAGGTGTCCTTGCCGGCGCCAATGCCGATGGTGGGGCAGTGCGACAGCCGCTGCGTGACCTCGGCGGACAGCAACGCCGGCACCATTTCCAGCACCAGCATGGCCGCCCCGGCGTCCTGCAGTTCCTGCGCTTCGCGCCTGAGCGTGGCGGCGGCTTCGTCGGTCTTTCCCTGCACGCGGTAGCCGCCCAGGGCGTGGACGGTTTGCGGCGTCAGGCCCAGGTGGGCGCAGACCGGAATGCCGCGCTCGACCAGAAAACGCACCGTGTCCGTGGTCCAGCCGCCGCCCTCGAGCTTGACCATGT
>JBKJKI010000115.1:0-6710 GCA_046597475.1 Polaromonas sp.
GGGTAGTGGGGTTCAATCTGGCCGATCTGTCCTGCGAGGAGGCTCTGTACGACAGCGCCAGTCTTCGCAGCTTTGTCGGCATTGACCTCGGACGCGAGCCGGTTCCGGACTCAACGACCATCACCAAGTTTCGCAAGCTCCTCAATAACAACAAACTCGGTGAGGCCCTGTTCGCCAAGGTGGGCAAGGAATTACAAGCCCGAGGCTTCAAAGTCAACACTGGCACCATCGTGGACGCCACCATCATTGGCGCACCGAGCTCCACCAAGAATGCCGACAAAGCCCGTGACCCCGAGATGCACCAGACACGCAAAGGCCAGCAATGGTATTTCGGCATGAAACTGCACATCGGCGTGGACAGCCAAAGCGGCTTGGCCCACAGCGCCGTCGTCACGGCGGCCAACCTCCACGACAAGCATCCGCTGCCAGACTTGCTGCACGGCAAGGAGCAGCGCGTGTACGGCGACTCGGCCTACGCCAGTCAGAAGAAACTCATTGGTGGCAAAGCGCCCCATGCCAAAGACTTCACGAACCAGCGCACCCGTCGCGCCGGTGGCGTCGTTGACGAGGTGCAACGTGGCAAGAACCGCAACAAGTCCAGGATTCGGGCGCGGGTGGAGCATGTCTTTGGCGTGGTCAAGCGGCTGTGGGGCTTTGGCAAGGTGCGTTACCGTGGGTTGCAAAAGAACGCCAGCTTAATCATCGAGTACTATCCCCAGAGCGCTCAAATTTTTCGCATACGCATCCCTGCGCTTTTCAGCTCTTGCAGCGGTATCGATGGCCGCTTGAATGGCCTTGGGGCCCTTTTTTGCAACCGTTTTTATCAATCCGAGCTTGAGCGCGGCATCCGATTCCGCCCTCTTGAAAGTAGCGATTAATTCGGCATGGAGGAGGGATGGATTCATAGACGCATCATTGTATAAAACACGGATTTTTTGCACTGTTTGTAATCATGGCCATTCAACGCAAGGTGATGGCAAAGGGTTGGTTGGCCCAAACACCTGCACACCACGACAAGGTGCAAAAGCCGGAGTCATTGAGCAAAAAACAAATGCGCGTGTGTTAGGTCGCGCGTGCAATCTGAGTGTGCACTCTTGGCCGAAGCAGGTCTGTCGATAGGGCCCTTCCATTACCCGATTTCGCTGAATTGCGGCTTTTGAAAGACCGACGCTGCCGGGCCGTGTGGCGGCCTGGCACCGAGCCTCTGGCAATAGGTGCCAATACCGCTACGATTGCATGCCCGCCAAATCTGCTGGCGGCCTTTCCCCATGTTCGCTGGCAGCGTAAGCAGGGGAAGGCTCATGCCCCGTCCGTTTAACTCTGGAGACTCTCGAAATGATGACAAGAAAAGTGCTTTTCCTGGCCGTTGCGGCCGCTGTGACCAGTCTGTCGCTTACGCAGTTTGCGCACGCCGGGCCACGGCTCGACAAGATCATGGAAAGCAAGGTGATACGCGTCGGCACGCCGGGCGACTATCGGCCCTTCGCCATCAAGAGCGATGCAGGCTATGCCGGCCATGACATCGATGTCATCGAGCTGATGGCGAAGGAGATGGGCGTCAAGGTCGAGTATGTGCCGACCTCGTGGCCCAACCTGATGAAGGACATTCAGGCGGGCAAGTTTGACGTGGCGGTGGGTGGCATTACCCGCAACGTAGGACGAATCCGCTACATCGAGATGCTGCCAGGCTACGCGCCTTTCGGCAAGGTGGCGCTGGTCCGCACGGCTGACAAAGCGAAGTACATGAATCCCGAAGATATGAACAAGCCCAATGTGCGGGTCATCAAGAATCCGGGCGGAACCAATGAAGCCTATGTACTTGACAAGCTGAAGTCGGCGCAGGTCAGCACGCATGACAAAAATGCCGAAATCCCGGGCCTGATTGCCGAGGGCAAGGGCGATGTGATGATCACCGAAACCTATGAAGCGCTGCACTACAGCAAGGCCGACCCGCGCCTCCATGCGGCCTTCATTGATGCGCCGCTGACGCCGAAAAACCAGCTTGGCTTCATGATGCCGACTGACGATGCCGACTACTCGCGCGTCATGGCGTTCACCTGGGATGTGCTGGACACCCGGGGCCAGCTGAAGCAGGCTTCTGACAAGTGGTTGAAGTAAGCCCGTTTGCGGCCACCCGGCGCTGACGGCGCCGCTTCGCATCGGGAGGGCGAGTCGCCTCCCCTCCTCAAGCTGGCACTACAGAAGGCGCGGCCCGGCCCAGCAGCCGCTCATCAAGGCTTCCGGCTTTCGCTGCGCCATCACCTGCGCGCTGGACTCCCAGGATTCAACCTGAACGTTCAGGCCGGCAAAAACGCCGTAGCCGGCACCGGCGCAGATTTCATCGCCCGCAGACACGCTTTCACCGGCCTTGATCGAGCCTTTGGCCTGGATGGATTCGCCGGATTTGATGCCCCAGCCGGCCTCCAGGTGCATGCCGCCGCTGATGGCACCACCGGCCAGCATGCCCTGCCCTGTGCGGATGCTGTCAGCGCCGACGATGGCGCCGCCTGCGTTCAGGCCCTTGCCACACTCGACCACCCCGTCAACGATCAGGTCCTGCCCGACAAAGGCGTTGCCGGTCAGCGACAGCTTGCCGTGGCAAATCAGATCCCAGGCGGCGCGCAGGTCGCCACCGCAAACAATGGCTTCCTGAACCTCAATGCCCCAATCGGCCCGAATGCCACCGCCCGCTTGCAGCGTGCCACCGCTGTGGATGCTGCCTGCTACCCGGATGTCCTCGCCGGCCACGATGGCACGACCGGCGCGCAAGCCGCCGCCGGCCCGGATGGAACGCCCGGCCTGAATGACGGTGTCGACATCGATGCCGCCCCGAACCTCCACGCTGCCCGCGAAAACAATCGCCTCGGCACCCAACGAATCGACGCTCAGCACTTCGTTGGTGGGGCCAAACTGCGTCAGCAGCCAGCAGGCATCATCGACACGCCCGGCACTGACAAGCGTATCCAGCGCTGCCTGGTAGCCGCTGCCGTCTTCGACGTTCCGGACAAACCAGCGAAAGCCGTCGGCGCAGGGGTTCTTGGCCCGAAGAAATCTCTTGGTGAATTCCATCGTCGTCAACCCAGTTCCGTCGCACACATCGCGGCCGGGCTCGGGTTCGCGGCGGGAACCTCGGGCGGTTCGACCGCATCGCGTGGGGAAAGCCGGATTAAGTCCGGTTCGGCGAGCAAGCGCTCGACATGCTTCTCTGGATACATGACGCATCTCCATCGGGTGCGGCCAAATCTGACATGACATGCGCAGACGGCCACAATCGCGCCGGGTGGGTGCCCGACGATAAATGGTTTGCGCAGAAAAGAAGAAAGGTTATCGCCGGGCTGAGGAATGTGCGACCGGCTTGTACGGCCAAATCTCGCACACAACGGCGTACCGCCCCACAGACAAGCTGCTCTTGGAGCCTGTGCAGAGGGGAGGAATGATGAAGTGCATTGGTGAAAATGAAATGCGTGTCAAGGGCTTGAATGGTAGCACCCGGGGCTTGAAGCTGAGAGTTCAGCTCACTTTGGCCCCGTTGTGTACTGGGTAAATCCCGGCGCGAAAACTAGCCCTCCGCCCTGCCCGCGCCATAGCCCGTCACCTCGGCCGCCGCGCCGCCGCGACTGACAGCCACCGCGCAATACTTGAATTCCGGAATCTTCCCGACCGGGTCGAGCGCGGCATTGGTCATCAGGTTGGCCGCCGCCTCGTAATAGGCAAAGGGAATGAACACCGCCCCCTGCGGCGTGCCGTCGTCACGGCGCGCATGCAGAGCGACCTTGCCGCGGCGCGACTGCACCGTGATCACTTCGCCCGGCGCGACGCCCAGGGCCAGCAGATCGGCGCCGCACAGCGAGGCCGTGGCCGCAGGCTCGAGGGCATCCAGCACCTCAGAGCGGCGCGTCATGCTGCCGGTGTGCCAGTGCTCCAGCTGGCGACCGGTGATCAGCACAAAGGGGTAGTCGGCGTCTGGCCGCTCGTCGGCCGGGATGATGTCAGCCGGCACCAGCTGCACGCGACCGTCTTCGGTGTCAAAGCGGTCGATGAACACGGTGGGCGCGCCGGGGTCTTCCGCGCTAAGGCAGGGGTAGGTCACGCTAGACTCGCGCACCAAGCGCTCCCAGGTGATGCCGGCAATGGCGGTGTGCATGGCCTGGCGCATTTCCTCATAGACGGCGGCCACGCCGGCATGCTGCCCCGGGTAATTCCAGTCCAGCCCCATGCGTGCCGCCAATTGCTGAATGATCCACAAGTCGGGTTTTGCATCACCTGGCGCCGTCACGGCCTGCTGCCCGAGCTGGACCATGCGGTCAGTGTTGCTGACGGTGCCGGTCTTCTCGGGCCAGGCCGTGGCGGGCAACACCACATCGGCCAGCCAAGCGGTTTCGGTCATGAAGATGTCCTGCACCACCAGGTGCTCCAGGCTGGCCAGCGCATGACGCGCGTGGTTCAGGTCGGGGTCGCTCATGGCCGGGTTCTCGCCCATGATGTACATGCCGCGAATCTTGTGCGGGTCGCTGTCGGGCGCCAGGCACTTGTGCATGATCTCGACCACGGTGTAGCCGGGCGTCTCGTCCAGCGGGGTATTCCAGAAGTTCTCGAACCAGGCATGCGCCGCGGCGTTGTCCACGCGCTGGTAGTTGGGGTACATCATGGGAATCAGGCCGGCATCGCTGGCGCCCTGCACATTGTTCTGGCCGCGCAGCGGATGCAGGCCGGAGCCGGGCTTGCCGATCTGGCCGGTCACCGTGCTCAGCGCGATCAGGCAGCGGGCGTTGTCGGTGCCGTGCACATGCTGGCTCACGCCCATGCCCCAGAGAATCATCGCGCCCCTGGCTTTGGCGAATTCACGCGCCACTTCACGCAGTGTCTGCGCCGGAATGCCGCAGATAGGCGCCATGGCCTCGGGGCTGTAGCCCTTGACGTTTTCCTTCAGGGCTTCGTAGTTGTTGACGCGCTGGCGAATGAAATCCTGGTCCGCCAGGCCCTCGTCGATCACCGTGTAGATCAACGCATTGAGCATGGCCACGTCGGTATCAGCCTTGAACTGCAGCGTGCGCCAGGCGTGCCTGCCGATGTCGGTGATGCGCGGGTCGGCCAACACGATCTTCGCGCCCTTTTTGGCGGCGTTCTTCATCCAGGTGGCGGCCACCGGATGGTTGGCAGTAGGGTTGGAGCCGATGATGAAAATCAAGCCGGCGTTTTCCACGTCATGCACCTGGTTGCTGACCGCGCCCGAGCCCACGCCTTCGAGCAGCGCAGCCACGCTGGACGCATGGCACAGGCGCGTGCAATGGTCGACGTTGTTGCTGCCAAAGCCGGTGCGGACAAGTTTCTGGAATAGATAGGCCTCTTCATTGCTGCCCTTGGCCGAGCCAAATCCGGCCAGCGACTTCTTGCCTTGGGTGTCGCGCAGGTTTTTCAGCGCGCCGGAGGACAGCGCCAGCGCCTCCTCCCAGCTGGCTTCGCGAAACACCTCCGACCAGTCCGCCGTGTCACGGTTGAGCGCCTGCAAGGCTGCCGGGTCCTTGGCCACGCCGGCCTTGCGTATCAGCGGCACCGTCAGGCGCTGCGGGCTGTGCGCGTAGTCAAAACCGAAGCGACCCTTGACGCACAGCCGGCTCTGGTTGGCCGGGCCGTCGCGGCCATCGACGCTGACGATCTGGTTGTCCTTGACGTTGTAGGTCAGCAGGCAGCCGACGCCGCAGAAGGGGCAGACCGAGTCGACCGTCTTGTCGACGATCTGCGAGCCGATTTGCGTCTTGGGCATGAGCGCGCCGGTCGGGCAGGCCTGCACGCATTCGCCGCAGGCCACGCAGGTGCTGTCGCCCATGGGGTCATTCAGATCAAACACGATTTCGCTGTGCGCGCCGCGCAGGGCAAAACCGATCACGTCGTTGACCTGTTCCTCGCGGCAGGCGCGCACGCAGCGGTTGCACTGGATGCAGGCGTCGAGGTTGACGGCCATGGCGGGGTGCGACAGGTCGGCTTTTGGCTGCTCGCGGCGCAAGGCCTTGAGCTCGGGTCGCACCGTGACATCCAAGCGCGCGGCCCACTCGCTGAGTTCGCCGTGCTGCAGCGACTCGTCCGCTTCGTTCCATTTGTAGCCGGCATCGGGCATGTCGGACAGCAGCATTTCCAGCACCATCTTCTGGCTTTTCACAGCGCGCTCGCTCTGCGCCTGCACTTCCATGCCGGGCGTGGCGCTGCGGCAGCAGCTGGGCGCCAGCGTGCGTTCGCCGGCAATCTCGACCACGCAGGCGCGGCAGTTGCCGTCGGGCCGCAGGCCGTCCTGGTAACACAGATGCGGAATCTCGACGCCGTGGCGCTGGGCGGCCTTGAGGATGGTTTCACCCTCGAAAGCGTGGATGGTTCGCTGGTCAAGCGTGAAGGCGACGGTGGGCACGGTCACTTCGGCAAGTCTGGCGGGAGCGTTCATTCAGGCCACCTCATGGGAAAAATATTTCTGGACACAGCGCACCGGGTTGGGCGCCGCCTGGCCCAGGCCGCAAATCGACGCATCGCCCATCACCTGCGCCAGATCGTCAAGCAGCTTCGCGTCCCAGACCGACGCCTCCATCAGCCTGGCCGCCTTGACCGTACCGACGCGGCAGGGCGTGCACTGACCGCAGCTTTCCTCGGCAAAAAACCGCATCACATTGAGCGCCGCATCACGCGCCCGATCGTGCTGGCCCAGAACCATCACCGCCGCCGAG
>JBKJKI010000133.1:0-6781 GCA_046597475.1 Polaromonas sp.
CACGCAGCGAGAGCGCCGCCAGCTGCGCGCCGAACTCACCGCCCTGCGCGACGAGGTGGAGCGCATGATCCGCAATGACCGCTACCGCGGACGCGGCTAGGCATGGCTCCGGCGCCCGGCGCGCCTGAAGAGCGTTGCCGGACACGGCCCGGGTGCAGGTTTTCCTGTGTCCTGGCCTTTTTTTGCATCGCGGATTCAAGCAGGAAGTGCAACGTTCCTAAACGGGTCAGGCCGGATCCAGCGCTCGACGGGATCTTGAATTGACTGTCCCAATAATCCCGGAAAGCGCCCTTGCTTTTGAAGCGTCAGCATTTTGGCGAGGCTCTTCTTTGAGGTGCATCGGTTGAATGCCGTATGGGTCGCCGCGCCCTCCAGATATTCGCATCGGGGCGTTCCATACGTGCATAACACGTAGTGGGGGGGGCCGCGCCTCGGTTTGTCCGACTCCACCGTTGTGGAAACCTTGTGCCTTGCATCTGCCGTTATGCAGGTGTATAAATCAATTTCGGTTTGTCCCATATCCTGAAGTCACATAGTGTGTTCAAAGGAGGGTTTATGAGCAGACGAATTTACTGGTTGATACCCGATGTTGAGAGCGCCAGGAAGACGGTGAACGACTTGCTGGTGGCGCGAGTCCCGGTGCAGCATATTCACTGTTTCGGACGTGAGGGCATGAACCTCGCGGGCCTGCATCCCGCCAATGTCTTTCAGACGACGGACGTGATTTATGCGGCCGAATTGGGTCTGCTGATCGGCGCCACCATCGGTGTCACGGCTGGCGTGCTGGTGGCCATGTACTACCCCCTCGGGTTCCAGTCACTGGAGTGGGGCGTTGTGGCCATACTGGGTGTGCTGGGCGCCTTGCTTGGCGCCTGGTCATCAAGCCTGATTGGCATTTCCGTTCCCAGCCACCGGCTCAAACGCTTCGAGGCCGCCATTGAGCGGGGAGACGTCCTGCTGATGGTGGATGTCTCAAGCTTGCAGGTCAGGGAAATCGAAGACCTGCTGCGGGCTTCGCACCCGGAAGCGCGTCTGGAAGGCGAGGACCCGGACACCCCGGTATTCCCCTGAGTTGGCCAGGACCCCAAGCGCCCGTTTCAATCGACACGGGTGCCGGGTTCACATTTCACGGAGGTGATCATGGACCTCAATCTGCATTCATACCCAAGGCAGCGCTTGCCTGACTGGGCTGCGGCTGCAACCGCCGGCTTTGCTGCGGGCGCGGTCGTGATGGTGCTGGAGCTGCTCTGGTCGACCCTGGCCTCTGACCGCGGTCCGTGGGGGGTTTCGCACATGGTCGCCGCCATCGTGATGGGGCCGGCGGTAGCGCAGTCAAACGATTACAGCCTCGTCGTGGTGGCCGTGGCACTGGCTGCCCACTATGTTCTGGGTATCGTCTTTGGCGTGATTCTCGCGCTCATCCTTGCGCCTTTTATACGGGATTCCAGTGTCGGCATGGTGTCACTGGCCGGCGCGGTATTTGGTGCCTTGCTCTACCTGCTGAACTTTCATGGCATGACTCTCTTCTTCCCCTGGTTCGTCGACTGGCGGGGTACTCAAGCCTTGGTGATACACCTGATTTTTGGATTGACGGTTGCACTTTTGTACTGGAAGCTGAATCGACAGAACTGAATCGTCAGAACTGAATCGTCAGAACTGACGCTGCCGTCAGGGCGCTTGCTGTTTTCATGGGGACTGTCAACGTGGCACCGAGAGGACGCAGATGCTGTTTGCTGTTGTGCTCATTGTCATTGTCGTCGCGTCGGTGCTGTTCCACCTTGTCACCCCCTGGTGGACGACGCCGCTGGCCTCGAACTGGCAGTCCATGGACGATACGCTGACGATCACGCTGCTGGTCACAGGCCTTTTTTTCGTCGTCATCAATCTTTTCCTCGCCTACACGCTGCTGCGCTTTCGTCACCGCGACGGGGCGCGCGCCTCCTATGAGCCCGAAAACAAGCGGCTGGAGCGCTGGCTGATCGGCATCACCACACTCGGCATCGCGTCACTGCTGGCGCCCGGGCTGTTTGTCTATGCGCAATACGTCAATGCGCCGCGCAATGCCATGGTCCTCGAAGTGCTGGGCCAGCAATGGCAATGGCGCTACCGCTTTCCAGGTGCGGGCGGCAAGCTGGGCTTGAGCGACCCCCGCTTCGTCACTGCGGCCAATCCCTTTGGCCTGGATCCGGCCGACCCGCTGGGGCGGAGCAACATCCTGGTCGGCGGCGGCGAAGTGCATTTGCCGCTGGGCAAGCCGGTTAAGGTGTTGCTGCGCTCGCACGACGTGCTGCATGATTTTTACGTCCCGCCAATCCGGGCACGCATGAACATGGTGCCGGGCATGGTCACGTCATTCTGGTTCACGCCGACCCAACCCGGCCGTTATGAGGTGCTGTGCGCCCAGCTTTGCGGCGTGGGGCACAGCCAGATGCGCGGCGCCATGGTCGTGGAGGACGAGGCAAGCTTTCAGGCGTGGCTGAAGGCGCAGCCGACCTTTGCCATGACGCTGGCCGGCCCGGCGCCTGGCACATTGGCGGAGCTGATGGGTGGCGGCGCCGCGAAAGTTTCCCGGGGCCTGGCGCTGTTCCAGTCCAGGGGCTGCGTGGCCTGCCATACCGTTGATGGCAGCCCCCGGGTGGGGCCGAGCTGGAAGGGCTTGTACGGCAAGCCCCGGCCGCTGGCCGACGGCTCCACGGTGCTGGCGGATGAGTCCTACCTGACGCGCGCCATCCGTGAGCCTCAGGCCCAGGTGGTGAAGGGATTTCCCCCCATCATGCCGCCGTCCGCGGTAAGCGATGAAGAGCTGGCCGCGCTGCTGGCCTATATCCAGTCGCTGGGCGACCCGGCCCCGGCTGCGTCCGGGCAGAAGGCGGAACGCTGAACACCCAGCCCACCCCGACAAGGAACCAAGGAACACCATGGCCTACGCTGACACCTCGCTCCACCCGCAAAGCTTCTGGACCCGCTACGTCTGGAGCCAGGACCACAAGGTGATCGCGGTGCAGTACGCCTGCACCGCCATTGCTGTGGGGCTGGTGGGCCTGGTGCTGTCCAACCTGATGCGTTTGCAGCTGGGCTTTCCCGGCCGGTTTGAATTCATCAACGTCGAGCGCTACTACCAGTTCGTCACCATGCACGGCATGATCATGGTGATCTACCTGCTGACCGCGCTCTTTCTCGGCGGTTTCGGAAATTACATGATTCCCCTGATGGTGGGGGCGCGCGACATGGTCTTCCCCTTCCTCAACATGCTGAGCTTCTGGATCTATCTGCTGTCGGTGCTGGTGTTGATGGCCAGCTTCTTCGTGACCGGCGGGCCCACCGGCGCGGGCTGGACTCTGTATCCGCCGCAGGCCATCCTGCCGGGCACGCCGGGCCACGACGGCGGCATTGTCCTGATGCTGGTTTCGCTGGTGATTTTCATCGTCGCCACGACCATGGGAGGCCTCAACTACGTTACCACGGTGCTGCAGGCGCGCTGCGAGGGCATGACGCTGATGCGCATGCCGCTCACGGTCTGGGGCATCTTCGTGGCCACCATCCTGGCGCTGCTGGCCTTTCCGGCGCTGTTCGTCAGCGGCGTGATGATGCTGCTCGACAAGACCCTGGGCACCAGCTTTTTCATGCCGGCGCTGCTGTCGATGGGGCAGGTCACGGCCTACAAGGGCGGCAGCCCCCTGCTGTTCCAGCACCTGTTCTGGTTTTTCGGCCACCCCGAGGTCTACATCGTGGCGCTGCCGGCCTTCGGCATCGTGTCCGACCTGATCAGCGTGCATGCGCGCAAGAGCATCTTTGGCTACCGCATGATGGTCTGGGCCATCCTGGCCATCGGCCTGCTCAGTGTGGTGGTGTGGGCGCATCACATGTTCATTAGCGGCATGAACCCCTATTTCGGATTTTTCTTCGCCACGACCACGCTGATCATTGCCGTGCCCACCGCTCTCAAGGTCTACAACTGGCTGCTGACCCTGTGGCGCGCCGACATACACCTGTCCGTGCCCATGCTGTTTGCGCTGGCCTTCATCTGCACCTTTGTCATCGGCGGGCTGACCGGGCTGTTCCTGGGCAATGTGAGTGTGGACATTCCCCTGTCGGGCACCTACTTCGTGGTGGCGCACTTTCACATGGTGATGGGCGTGGCGCCGCTGCTGGTGGTCTTTGGCGGCATTTACCACTGGTTTCCGAAAATTACCGGCCGCATGCTCGACGACCGGCTCGGCAGGCTGCATTTCTGGGTCACCTTCCTGGGCACTTACCTGATTTATTTCCCCATGCACTACCTGGGCGTGCTTGGCATGCCGCGCCGCTACTACAACTACGACAACTACCAGTTCATTCCGCCGTCGGCGTTTGCGCTCAACACCTTCATCACCATCGTCGCGCTCATTGTCGGGGTGACGCAGCTGCTATTCATCTTCAACCTGGGCTGGAGCGCCTGGCGCGGCCGGCCGGCCGGCGCCAACCCCTGGCGTGCCGCGTCGCTCGAATGGCAGACGCCCGAAACACCGCCCGGTCATGGCAACTGGGGGCCGCACGCGCCGGTGGCCTATCGCTGGGCCTATGCCTACAGTGTGCCGGGCGCGGCGCAGGACTTCATTGCGCAGAATGCCCCGCCCGCCGCTGGCGGCGTGGAGCCTGGCCACTACACCGCTAAAGGAGTTCCGGCATGACCACGGCAAGCCTGCCCTTGCCTTCCCACGGCGCGCCGCATGGCGCCGCCTTGGGTAATCTGGGTGTTGGCCTGTGGGTGTTCATGGGCACGGCTGGCACGCTGTTCCTGCTGTTCATCGCGGCCTATGTGATGCGCATGGACAGCAGCGACTGGTCGGCCATCGCCATGCCGTGGCAACTGTGGCTCAGCACGGCGCTGTTGACGGCTGGCAGCGTGAGTCTGCAGCTGTCCAGCGGTGCGGCGCGGGCCGCGCAGGAGGACCGGGCACTCCATTTGCTGCTGCTGGGCGGTGCCTGCGCATGGGCTTTCCTGGGGGTTCAGCTGTGGGCCTGGCAGGTCTTGTACACGGCGCGGGTGATGCTGGCCGGCAACCCGGCCGCCAGCTTTTTTTACCTGCTGACGGCCTTGCACGGCCTGCATGTGGCGGGCGGCCTCGTCGCCTGGAGCGTGACGGTGCGCGGGCTCAGGCGCAGGCCCGTGCCGGCGCACGCTGGCCGGCGCATTGGGCTGTGCGCGCGCTACTGGCACTTTTTGCTGGCCGTCTGGGTGCTGCTGTTCGCCACACTGGGCGGGCTGACGCCCCAAGTGGTTCGCTTCATCTGCGGCACCGCCTGAAAGAGGTCCGACCATGAGCCTTGTTACCACCGCACCCGCGACACCCCCACCCGAAGCGCCAGTCACGCCTGATGGCTGGCGCGGGCTCATTTCGGACTGGTCTTCGGATCGCGAGACCTTCCGCGTGTCCTGGGGCAAGGCGATGATGTGGATCTTTCTGCTCTCCGACACCTTTGTCTTCAGCTGCTTTCTCACGGGCTACATGACGGTGCGCGCCTCGACCACCGTGCCCTGGCCCAATCCCAGCGAGGTGTTTGCCCTGCATGTGGGGGGCGCCGACATTCCCTTGCTGCTGATCGCGATCATGACTTTCGTGCTCATCAGCAGCAGCGGCACCATGGCCATGGCGGTCAACTTCGCCTACCGGCGTGACCGCGTGAATGCCGCCACCCTGATGCTGGTGACCGCCACCTTCGGCGAGCTTTTTGTCGCCATGCAGGGCTTCGAGTGGTCCAAGCTGATCCTGGAAGAGGGCGTGCGGCCCTGGGGCAACCCCCTGGGTGCGGCGCAGTTCGGCTCGACCTTTTTCATGATCACCGGCTTTCATGGCCTGCATGTGTCGATAGGCGTCATTTACCTGTTCATCGTCGCTTTCAAGTTGCTGCGCGGCGACTATGAAAAGAGCGGCAACTACCAGATCGTCGAGATCGCCGGCCTGTACTGGCACTTCGTCGATCTGGTCTGGGTGTTCATCTTCGCGCTGTTTTATCTTTGGTGAGCTTGCCATGTCATCCACCGGCCAACAACATCCCATCCGCCTTTACCTCAAGATCTGGGGCTTGCTGTTCGTGCTCAGCACGCTGTCCTACCTGGTGGACTATTTCCACTTCGCGGGTTATGTGCGCTGGGGCCTGATCCTGACCTTCATGCTGATGAAGGCCGGGCTGATCATCGCCGTCTTCATGCACATGGCCTGGGAGCGGCTGGCACTGGTCTGCGCCATCCTGCTGCCGCCCCTGTGCTTGCTGGTGCTGGTGGCCCTGATGGCGGCCGAAGCCCAGCACACGTTTCTCACCCGCCTGCTGTTTTTCCGCTAGCAGGCATCCTGGACGGACGCGACCCTGATTGCGCGGGGCGCCAGTGGCTGCAAAAACGCATCCCGACACCCTTGCAGTGGCGAAGTAAATACCGGGTAAATCTCTGTTTTGACTACAGGCGCCGCGCGAATGCGCCGCAACAATGAATTCACTGAGTCACCGGCGTTTTTTTTTGCTGCGGCAGTGATTCAGGCGCGGCGTCCGCTGCGATCGCCACGGCTGAAAGCCTTGGGCAACCTCAACGCGGCGCCATGGCCAGTTCAACCACATAGCAGGAGAACCCATGAAATCAAAAATGTTGACCGCATCCCTTCTCGCATCGGCCCTGTTCGCAGGGTTGGGCATGGCACCCGCCATGGCGCAAGGAACCAATACGCCGGGCATCGACCGGGCGCAGCAGGCCGTCAGTGCGCGCATCCAGCAAGGCATGGTGTCGGGCCGGATCACCCCGTCCGAG
>JBKJKI010000162.1:0-3814 GCA_046597475.1 Polaromonas sp.
CGACGTGATGACGGCGCTGTGCGAGCAGCTCTGCCGTGCCGGTGTGCCGGGCATTCACTTCTACACCATGAACCAGGCGGCTGCGACGACCGAGATCATCCGCCGCCTGAAGCTGGCTTGATGGCAAAAGCCAGCGACATGCGCCGGGGTTTCATCGGGGGGGTGATCGCCGCAAGTCTGCTGTCGCTGCTGGCGGGCTGTGCATTGGTGCCGCCGCCCGCCGCGGACGGCTTGCCCACGCCGGCATCGCCGCCCGCTTCAGCAACCAGATCCTCGCTCGCCAAGCGCATTCTTGAACGGCTTCACAAACCACTCCAGGCGGCGCCAGAGAATACGCCGCCCGTCGCCGCGGTGCCGGCCGAGCCCGTCGAGGTGGACAAGAAATACCAGCTGACCGGCGAAGAAGCGCTGGAGCTGGAGCGCGGCAAGGCGTCCTGGTACGGTGCGCAATTCCATGGCCGACGCACCGCCAGCGGCGAAGCCTACGACAAGTACGCGCTGACGGCCGCGCACAAGACCCTGCCTTTCGGCACCATCGTGCGCGTGCGCAGCCTCGCGCTCGGCCGCGAGGTTGACGTCCGCATCAATGACCGGGGCCCGTTTTCCCCTGGCCGGGTGATCGACGTGAGCCAGGCCGCCGCCGAGGCGCTGGGCCTGACGGCGGCTGGGGTGGCCGAGGTGTCGCTGAATGTGGCTGAATCCACGCTGGAGGCGGTGGGAGTAGCGGCGTCGGTGCGCAACAGCCGCCGTGGCAGCAAGGCCAGGGCAAAAACCAGGCCCAAGCGGCATTCTCCGACGGCAAAGCAGCGCTGATCATCGGCGATAACGTGTTTGCCTACCGGGTGTTCTGGGGCAAGAGCACGGCCTTGAAGCATCAGGTTCCGGGTGATAGATGTGCTATTTAAATAATAGCTAATTACGCCCGTGTTGATTGGGATAAAGGCTTGTTTGATGCTTGAGACTGGCTTTGGCGGGGAAGACCGCTACAGGCGTGTTTGACGATGTGGGGAGTGTTGCCAGGTCTGGAGTCAGGTCGCAGGGCAAGCCAAGGCCACTCATTCAGCCCAGCCTGTCTTGTCCAGGGCTGACGTGACCGGGGTTCGACGATACAAAGCCGGCCGGCGTCAGAACCGGTATTGAGCGCCAGGGGTTCAGCGCCAGTAAATCGTTGTCACTGCTGATGATGGCGTCAGCCTCGCATGCCAGTGCCAGCGCCAGAAATTTGTTGTCTTTCGGGTCACGGCAAGCGGGCTGAACGTTCAACTCATCGGCCTCCAGCACTCCGAAAAGGTGGGTATGTTGACGAGCCAGCGCCACAAGCGAAAGCCGGGTTTCTGAGTCCAGATACCGGTCAAACTTGTCGCGCTTGAGGACCTGCTCCAGCTCATTCAGCGTGGCACCCGAGGCGCAAAGTTCGCAGGAGCCCAGCGCTTTCAAAAGCGCCTGATGCGGGACCGAGCCAATACGCAGCGCGGCGCTCACCAGCGTGCTCGTATCCATCACCACCCGCCTGAGCATGCTCATCGAGCGTCACGAACCAGGCGATTGACCTCTTCATCCGTCAACTCGGCGGCTGCGGGGGTAGCGCGTTTTGCAGCAGTGGCGCTCCAGTCCTCAAAGGCGGCCAGCGCCTTGCCGCGCTTGCGCCGCGCGTCCAGCAGTTCAGCCATGTCTTGCGGCGACACGATGAAAGCCGCAGCACGCCCATGCCGGGTAATACTGACCGGCTCGCGAAGAATGGTGTCCAGCAACTGGCCGAAGCGGTTCTGGGCTTCAACAGAGGTCACGGTGATCATCAACTTCTCCAAAAGAAACTAGCTAACTTGTACAGTATAGCTAGAGTTTTCAGGAGGGGGAGTTCATTTCAGTCGGGGCTGGATGGAGAAGTGTGGCAGTGCAAGACTTGACTCTGGTGCTTTCCGCTGCCTCAGTCCGATACCTCGACATTGGCCATAAGAGCGCGCACGAGTTTTTTGCATATTCCTCGGTCGCAATTTGCTGAAACATAGGGCTCGAATCAGCCTTCAGTTCACTTGCTCAATGCGCGAGCGCAACTCGTTCCTCTTGCAGAAACACAAAGCAGACGTCGTGAGTTCCAAGAATCTTGTCGGGATCACGCTTGTCGGAAGCGATTCCTACGCTCCAATCGTCATGAAGCACAACGCGAGCGAAAGGACTGGCCAACATCTTTGGATCGGTTTGTATCAAGTGCCATAGCGTGCCGGACAACTTGGCTGCAACACCAACCCAATCTGTCTGGGCAGGGGGTTGCTTCTTCTTTCCGAATAAGCCGAACAGGGCAATTGAGTTTCTCCTTTGAGCGGGAATGCTTCGCCTGAACTGTGTGAAGAACAGATAGGGTCAAGTCTTGCACTGCAATACCCCTCTGAGTGGCTGTATGGGCCAGACGGTCAGCCGCCGTGATCCAGCGTGAAGCCGGCATTGCGGTCCTGCCCGAGCAGTGCGACCATTTGCGGCAGGGCGGCCTGAAGTTCGGCCTTCAGCGTGTGTGGCGGGTTGATGATGAACATGCCGCTGGCGGGCAGGCCGGGGCGTATCACTTCACCCTCGGTATCGGTGGTGAGCTTGCTGGATTTGACGGTCAGCGTGGCATGCAGCCAGCTGCGGGCCGCCTTGACGGCCAGCGTCTTGAGTTTTCGCGGCAAGTCGTGCGCCTCGGGCCGCGGGATGATGGGATACCAGACGACGTAGGTACCCGTCGCAAAGCGCTTGACAGCGTCGGCCATGCACACAGCTACGCGGGCGTAGTCGTTTTTCATCTCGTAACTCGGGTCGCACAGCACCATGGCGCGGCGTGCCGGTGGCGGCAAAAAGGTTTTCAGGGCTTCAAAGCCGTCTTCGCGCGCCACCGTGACCTGCCGGCCCACGCCGAGCTGCTCGATATTGCCGGCCAGCGACTTGTAGTCGGTCGGGTGCAGCTCAAACAGCTTGAGCTTGTCGCGCCCGCTGAGGAATTGCTGCTCGATAAATGGCGAGCCGGGGTAAATCTTCAGGTGCGCCGCGTCGCCAGTCTCGGCAAAATGCGGATTCAGGCCCCGCAAGACGTCAAGGTAGTCCCGCAGCGCGGGCGCCCAGGCGAAGTCGCCGGCTGGCCGGGCTGCGGTGGCCGGTTTTTTCGCGGTCGCTCCAGCTTCGGCGTGTGCCGGCGCCGCTACTTTTTTAATAGCTGCAGGTGACCGTTCTGTATGGGCGTTGGCCACTTTTGATTGGGAAATGAGCTTGAAGATGCCTTCGCCGGCTTCACCGCTGGTCTCGGTGTAGTCGCCGTCGAGCCGGTACAAGCCGGCACCCGCATGGGTGTCAATCACGGTCAGCGCCGTGTCTTTCTGGGTCAGATACTTCATCAACGCAATCAAGGTGGTGTGCTTGAGGACGTCGGCATGGTTGCCTGCATGGAAGGCGTGGCGGTAGGAAAACATGGCTATATCGTACCTTCTTGCAACAGTAAGGCCCGGGGAAATTGACGCAAGGCCTTGATATTTCATATAATCCAAGGCTCTGCAGCGCACACGTGGTTCCGCGGCAGAGTTGTCTGGGAAGCCGTTGGCGGGTCTGTTCGCTAACTGATTTCGGGCAAATGACCACCTAAGAGGTTCTCATCAGAGGAACGCCGACCGTGGAAAAGAACCCGACAAACCTCCTTTTATTGTTAAGAGAAACTCATGAAAACCTTCAGCGCCAAACCCGCTGACGTGACGCACGAGTGGTTTGTGATTGACGCGACCGACAAGGTCCTCGGACGAGTAGCCAGCGAAGTTGCTCTCCGTTTGCGCGGCAAACACAAGGCCATTTA
>JBKJKI010000204.1:0-19419 GCA_046597475.1 Polaromonas sp.
CTGGCGGCAGAGCACGTCTTCCACCTCGATGGAGGAGATGTTTTCACCGCCAGCACGTCGGGGTGGCGGTAGAGCACGTCTTCCACCTCGATGGAGGAGATGTTTTCACCGCCCGAGATGATGATGTCCTTGCTGCGGTCCTTGATCTTGATGTAGCCGTCGGGGTACATCACGGCCAGGTCGCCGCTGTGGAACCAGCCGCCGGCAAAGGCCTCCTGCGTGGCAGCGGGGTTCTTCAGGTAGCCCTTCATGGCGATATTGCCCCTGAACATGATCTCTCCCATGGATGCACCGTCCTGCGGCACCGGCGCCATGCTCACGGCGTCAAGCACGCGCACGTCGCGTTCCAGGTGGTAGCGCACGCCCTGGCGGGCATTGAGGCGGGCGCGCTCGCCAATGTCGAGCCGCTCCCAGCCGGCCTGGGCGGCGCACACGGTGGCCGGGCCATAGACCTCGGTCAGGCCGTAGACATGGGTCAGCTCGAAGCCCAGCGCCTCCATGCCCTCGATCATCGACGCGGGCGGCGCGGCACCGGCCACCATGGCCTTGACGCCGGCGGGCAGGCCTTGCTTCATCTCTGCTGGCGCATTGACCAGCAGGCCATGGACTATGGGCGCGGCGCAGTAGTGGGTCACGCCGTGCTGGCGAATGGCGTCGAAAATCGACTGCGCATCAACCCGGCGCAGGCAGACGTTGACGCCGGCGCGCGCCGCCACCGTCCAGGGAAAGCACCAGCCGTTGCAGTGAAACATGGGCAGCGTCCACAGATACACGGCGTGCTTGGGCATGTCCCATTCGAGGATGTTGGACACCGCGTTGAGCGCAGCGCCGCGGTGGTGATAGACCACGCCCTTGGGGTTGCCGGTGGTGCCGCTGGTGTAGTTCAGCGCGATCGCCTCCCACTCTTCGGCCGGCAGTTGCCAGGCAAAACCGGCATCGCCGCCAGCCAGAAACTCCTCATAGCCGATGCTGCCAATGCGCTGCACCTCGCCCGTATAGAGCGCGTCTTCCACGTCGATCACCAGCAGCGGCGTGCTGGACTTGCGCAGCGCCAGCGCTTTTTGCATAATGCCGGCGAATTCCGGGTCGACGATGACGACCTTGGCCTCGCCGTGGTCCAGCATGAAGGCGATTGTCTCTGCGTCCAGCCGGGTGTTGAGCGCATTGAGCACGGCGCCGGTGGCCGGAATGCCGAAATGCGCCTCGACCATGGGCGGCGTGTTGGGCAGCATCACCGCCACCGTGTCGCCCCGGCCCATGCCGCGCTGCTGCAGCGCGCTGGCGAGCTGGCGGCAGCGGGCGAAGACCTCGGCCCAGTTGCGGCGCAGGTCACCGTGCACGACGGCCAGCCGGTCCGGATAGACCTCGGCCGTGCGCTCAATGAAGGACAGCGGCGACAGCGCCGCGAAATTGGCCTCGTTGGGCGCCAAGTCCTGGTCAAAAATGCTGCTCATACGCGGGTACTCCTCGGTTTTCAGGGTCGGATGTTCATGGTACGCCAGCGCTGGCAACACCAGCCCCAGGCGAGCCGCTATCCGGTATGCAGAGACTCGGCCGGCGCGCCCGGCCCGTTGCTGCCGATGCGCTCATATTCCGAGATCACCTGCGCTCCCAGCAGCAGCAGCGTGGCGGCGATTTCGAGGCTCAGCAGCACGACAATCGCCGTGGTCAGCGAGCCGTAGACGACGCCGACCTGCGACAGCGTGGCGAAGTACCAGACCAGCACATGCCGCGTCGCCTCCCACAGCAGCGCCGCCGCCACCGCGCCGATCAGCGCATGGCGCAGCGACAATTTGCCCACCGGCATCACCATGTAGACCGAGGTCAGCAGAAAGACCTCGCCGGCCAGGCCCAGCAGGTAAAGCAGCACGACCGAAAAGCCGCTGAGCGACCAGCTCCAGCCCAAAAACTCCACGCTGCGCTCGCCCAGCGCCTGAAAGCTGCCGGCCACCAGCGTCACCAGCAAAAACCCCAGGCCGAGGCAAAAGATGTAACAGTAAGGCAGCACCGCCGAAACCAGGAAATGGCGCCGGCGAATCGCCACGCGGTGCAGGAAAATCACCGACATCGCGTTTTCCAGCACGGTAAAGGCCAGCGAGCTGAAAAACAGCATGGTGCTCAGCAGCACCCAGCCCATGACCTCGCGGTGCGCCAGAAAATTCTTCAACTCGCCGACGATGAAGGCCGACTCGCCCGGCGCCAGCCAGCCGATGTAGCGGCCCAGCGATTCGAGCAGCGCCGACTGCTCAATGACATGCGACAGCGCAATCGCAATCAGGATCAGCAGCGGAACAATCGACAGCAGCGCGTAGTAAGCCACGGCGCCGGCCAGCAGCAGGCCCTGGTTGGCGCGAAAGCCCCTGAGGATCTGCAGGGCGAAGGCGCCGGGGTGGCGGAGCACATAGGCGGCCTGGGGTTCAAGCGTCATGCGGGCTGCGGCTTGGCGCCGGGGGGTTATGGGGTAGCCGTTCATTATGCGCGGCGGCCTATGCTTAAATTGACCCTCAATTTTTCTGATCCATGGCCATTCCCCAATCATTCATCCAGGAGCTTTTGGCCCGCGCCGACGTCGTTGACATCGTGGGCCGCTACGTGCAGCTCAAGAAAGGCGGCGCCAATTTCATGGGCCTGTGCCCTTTCCACGGTGAAAAATCGCCCTCCTTCAGCGTCAGCCCGTCCAAGCAGTTCTACCACTGCTTTGGCTGCGGCAAGAACGGCAACGCCATCAGCTTTTTGATGGAGCACGCCGGCATGACCTTTGTCGAGGCGGTGAAAGACCTGGCCCAGCAATACGGCCTGCAGGTGCCCGAAGACGACGTTTCGCCGCAAGACCGCGCCAAGGCCGCGCAGATGCGCGAGCAGCAGGCCACCTTGACCAGCGTGCTTGAAAAAGCCGGCATGGCCTACATCAAGCACCTGCGCAGCGCCGACAAGGCCATCGCCTACTTCAAGGGGCGCGGCCTGTCGGGAGAAATCGCCAAGACCTTTGGCCTGGGTTACGCCCCCGAGGGCTGGCGCAGCCTGGCCAGCGTGTTTCCCGACTACAACGATCCGCTGCTGGTCGAAAGCGGCCTGGTCATCGCCGGCGAGGCGGGCGAGGAAAACGCCCAGGGCGAGGCAAAACGCTACGACCGCTTCCGCGACCGGGTGATGTTTCCGATCCGCAATATCAAGGGCGAGTGCATAGGCTTTGGCGGCCGGGTACTGGGCGACGAAAAACCCAAGTACCTCAACTCGCCCGAAACGCCGGTGTTCAGCAAGGGGCGCGAGCTCTACGGCCTGTTTGAGGCGCGCACCGCCCTGCGCGAGCACGGCTACGCGCTGGTCACCGAAGGCTATATGGACGTGGTGGCGCTGGCCCAGCTGGGCTTTGCCAACGCCGTCGCCACGCTGGGCACGGCCTGCACGGCCGAGCATGTGCAAAAGCTCTTCCGTTTCACCGATTCGGTGGTTTTCAGCTTCGATGGCGACAGCGCCGGCCGGCGCGCGGCACGCAAGGCGCTGGACGCCGCCCTGCCCTTTGCCAGCGACGTGCGCACCGTCAAATTCCTGTTTTTGCCGGCCGAGCATGACCCGGACAGCTTCATCCGCGAGCATGGCAAGGAAGGCTTTGCCGCCTATATCGGCAAGGCAGTGCCATTGAGCAAATTCATGCTTGAAGCCGCCGCTGAAGGCTGCGACCTGGACACCGCGGAGGGCCGGGCGCACATGGCCAGCAAGGCCAGGCCGCTGTGGTCACTGCTGCCCGATGGTGCGCTCAAGCCGCAGCTGCTGGCCGAAATCGCCGATCAGGTCATGATCGACAGCCGCGAGCTGCTGCAGCTGTGGCAACCCGCTCCTGCCGGGCGCAAGGACAACTACAAAAACAATAGCAGACAACGCCCATTAGACAAGGGCTACAAGGCAAAAACACCGACAAATGCCGATCCCGGCCATGATTTCCCGGAGTTTGCCGGCTACCCCATGGATTTGCGCGACGAGGCGGATTATTCGTCGTCGGAGCCCCACTTTGCCCCGCCGCCCGTCGCAAGCGGTAAATTCAGCCGCCCGGCCATGGGCAGCAGCCGCGCGCCGCGCCGGGTGGCGGGCCGCGTTCTGCCTGCCAGCCGGGAAGACCGGGTGCTCAGGCTGCTGCTGACCGAGCCGCAGAGCTGGGACCGGCTGAGCACCGAAGAGCACCATTTGCTGCTGGCGCTGCCGGCGCCGCACGGCCCGCTGTTCGCCTGGCTGGAAGCCCAGTTGCACGAACACGGGCCACAACCCTGGGCCGCCCTGCGCGAAGCCCTGCGCGGTCATGCGCATGAACACCATGCGGTGCTGCAGTTTGCCGAAGTTCTTGAGGGCGTAGACTACGACTGGGGTGAAACCCGCAGGATACTGAACGAACTGCTTGATCTGGCGCAGGCCAAAGAAAGAACCGAGCTGGCCGCCCGCGCTGCGACCGACCCGGCGGCGTTTGAGCGACTGCGCAAACTGACCGAGCAATTGCGCGTGCGAAAAGCCGGCCACAAGCCCACCTGAAGGCGGCCTGAATCAGCACCGGCCGGGCTTGAAATACGGCCCGACATGTGCTATTTACGGTATAATCCGATTTTCACGGCAAGCGCGACAGCAGCACCTCCGGCACCGGCCCCCTTCTACACCAGGGTACTCACACACGAGACGGCCACCTCCCGCAAGGACTGCACCCCAAATGTTCGCCCAAAAACTTGCCTAAAGAGAACTTGCCTAAAAAGTTTGCCTGCAAACAGTTTGAGGTGTGCACATGCACCCTGGCCTGTCCCGACTCACCCGTTTTGAATTCTGAATCCCCGTCACCTGCGCCCGATTCCGCCTAGGCGTGAGCGCCTGTTCTGGTCTGCTGATTGATCGATTTTTTGCACTTTTCCGACAACTGGAGGTCTCATGCCCTTTGCGAAGTCCAAGCCTGCACAACAGCCCGGCAAGCCGTCAAAAGCGGCAGCGAAGCCGAAAGCCGATACCGCGGCCAGGGCCGTGGCCAGTCTTGAAAAGTCCGGAAAAACCGCCATATCCCCTAAAGCCAGTAACCAGCATGCCCCGGTGACCCCATCGATTCAGAAACCTGCGAAATCTGACATTCCCCTGAAGAAAGTTCCTGCCGTGCCGTCCAAGTCCACTCAAGCCCAGCTTCTCGCCGCCGCTGACGCACTTCTTGCTGCGCCTGCCAAAAAGAAACCCGGCCGCCCACCCAAAAACCCTGCTGCCGCAGACGACGCACCGGCAGCCGCTGGCGCCAAACGAGGCCGCAAGCCCAAGAGCGCCATCAAGCCTGAAGGCGACGAAGATCTGTCGGACATCGAGGCGGAATTCGCGGAGGAGCCCGCCATCGCAGAAGCGACCCCCGAAAAAGTCAAACCTCTGCGCATGAAAATCAGCAAGGCGAAGGAACGCGCCTTGATGAAGGAATTTGGCCTGGATGAAACCGTCCTGTCCGAAGAAGACATCCTCAAGCGCCGCCTGCGCCTGAAAACCCTGATCAAGCTGGGCAAGACCCGCGGCTATCTGACCCACGGCGAAATCTCCGATCACCTGCCCGACAAGCTGGTCGATGCCGAGACGCTGGAAGTCGTCATCAACATGCTCAACGACATGGGCGTGGCGGTATACGAGCAGGCACCCGATGCCGAAACCCTGCTGCTGAACAACACCGGCGCCACCGTTGCCACCGAGGAAGAAGCCGAGGAAGAAGCCGAGGCGGCGCTTTCGACCGTTGACAGCGAGTTTGGCCGCACCACCGACCCGGTCCGCATGTACATGCGCGAAATGGGCACGGTCGAGTTGCTGACGCGCGAAGGCGAGATCGAGATTGCCAAGCGCATCGAGGGCGGCCTCATGCGCATGATGGAGGCGATCTCGGAGAGCCCCGCCACGATTGCCGAGATCATGCGGCTGGCCGAAGAGATTCGTGAAGGGAAAGTTGTTATTTCCACCGTCGTTGACGGGTTTTCAAACCCCAATGAGGCCGATGACTATGTGGCCGAAGAAGACTTTGACGAGTTCGATGAAGACGACGACGACGACGGCAAGGGCGGCTCCAAGGCCCTGACCAAGAAGCTTGAAGAACTGAAAAAGGAAGCCCTCAGCCGGTTTGACAAGGTGGGCGCCTACTTCGAGAAGGTCCACAAGACCTATGACAAGGAAGGCTACGGAACGCCAACCTACCTGAAGACGCAAAAGGCCTTGAGCGAAGAGCTGATGACCGTGCGCTTCACCGCCAAGACGATTGAAAAACTGTGCGACCTGCTGCGTGGCCAGGTGCTCGACGTGCGCAAGAAAGAGCGCGAGCTGCGCCGCATCATCGTTGAAAAATGCGGCATGCCGCAGGAAGTCTTCATCAAGGACTTCCCGCCCAACCTGCTGAACCTGAAATGGGTTGAAAAGCAGGTCGCGTCCGGCAAGCCATGGTCTAGCGTGATGGCGCGCAATATTCCGCCCATCCAGGAACTGCAGACCAAGCTGGGCGAGTTGCAATCGCGCGTCGTCGTGCCGCTGGCGCACCTGAAGGACATCAACAAGCGCATGAACGAAGGCGAGTCCAACTCGCGCGACGCCAAGAAGGAAATGATCGAGGCCAACCTGCGCCTGGTGATCTCGATTGCGAAAAAATACACCAACCGCGGCCTGCAGTTCCTCGATCTGATCCAGGAAGGCAACATCGGCCTGATGAAGGCGGTCGACAAGTTCGAATACCGCCGCGGCTACAAGTTCTCGACCTACGCGACCTGGTGGATTCGCCAGGCCATCACCCGCTCGATTGCCGACCAGGCGCGCACCATCCGCATCCCGGTGCACATGATAGAGACCATCAACAAGATGAACCGCCTGTCGCGCCAGCACCTGCAGGAGTTCGGCTTCGAGCCCGACGCCAGCATCCTGGCAGAGAAAATGGAGATTCCCGAAGAGAAGATCCGCAAGATCATGAAGATCGCGAAAGAGCCGATCTCGATGGAAACGCCGATCGGCGACGATGACGATTCCCACCTGGGCGACTTCATCGAGGACGGCGCCAACACCGCGCCGCTCGAAGCGGCGATGCAGGCCGGCCTGCGCGATGTGGTCAAGGACATCCTGGACAGCCTGACGCCGCGCGAAGCCAAGGTGCTGCGCATGCGCTTCGGCATCGAGATGTCGACCGACCACACGCTGGAAGAAGTCGGCAAGCAGTTCGACGTGACGCGCGAGCGGATTCGCCAGATCGAAGCCAAGGCGCTGAGGAAGCTCAAGCATCCGAGCCGTAGCGACAAGCTGCGCAGCTTTATCGACACGCTGTAAGCCAAGCCTGCCGCTCCCGTCAAGGCCGGTGCCCATCAAAGAGCACCGGCTTTTTTATGCGGCGCTTTGGGGCCGGTCAAACCGGAAAACGGCAGCTTTAGTGACGAAAACTGCCAGTAGCCCAATAGAATCGGGCATAGTCAGCTATCAAAAAAGAAGCTACTTCAATCCAGCTTGATGCCGGCCTGCGCCACGACCTGGGCCCAGCGGTTTCTTTCGCGGTTAAAGAATTCGTCCTGCTGGCCCGGCGTCATGGTCACCACCTCGGCCCCCTGCCCGGCCAGCTTGGCGCGAATGTCCGGGTTGCGGATGATCTTGATGAGCTCGGCGTTGAGCCGGTTGACGATGGCCGCCGGTGTGCCGTTGGACACCAGGATTCCCTGCCAGGTGCCCGACTCAAAGCCGGCGAGGCCCTGCTCGGCCAGCGTGGGCACGTCGCCAATGAGGGGCATTCGGGTGCTTTTGGAAACGCCCAGAATCTTGAGTTTTCCGCTTTGCACGAAAGGCAGCGTGGCCAGCATGCCATTCATCAGCACTTGCGTCTGCCCGGCTATCGTGTCGGTGATCGCCTGCGAACCGCCCTTGTACGGAATGAACTGCCACTTGGCGCCGCTGGCACGCTCGACCGCGACACCCGCCAGATGCGGCGCGCTGCCCATGGCCGTGACGGCAAAGTTCAGCTCGGACCGTTTGGACAGCGCCACCAGTTCCTTCAGATTGCTGGCCGGCACCGACGGATGGACCACCAGCAAATGCGGAGAATACGCCAGCATCGTCACGCCGCGCAGGTCCTTGGACGGGTCAAACGGCAGCTTGGTGTAGACCGAGGGGCTGATGGCCAGCGCGCCGGTGTCGCACAGCAGCAGGGTGTAGCCGTCAGGCGCCGACTTGGCGACGAAATCCGCCCCCAGATTGCCGTTGGCGCCAGCCTTGTTGTCCACGATGACTGATTGCTTGAGAGCCTCTGACAAGGGTTGGGCAATGGCGCGCGCGATGATGTCCGATGAGCCGCCAGGCGGATACGGCACCACCAGCCGGATGGGTTTGGCAGGCCAGTTCTGGGGCTGAGCGCTGGCCACCCCCATGCCCACGGCCAGTGAAGCGCCGATAAGGCTGCGTCGATTGATATGCATGTTGGTCTTCGTTTTGTTGCTGAAACACCTGCGGCGCAGCGTCCGCCCGAACTGCCGGGGTCCGCTGCTGGCCGGCTTCAGGCGACTTCGTGATGGGCCATGAGTTCGAGCGCGCGCACCAGCGCTGAATGATCCAGCTCCTGCATGCCATTGGCAGCGCAGACCTGCATGAGTTGGGCCGCGCCCGCCGTCTGGGGCAAGGCCACGCCCAGCGCCCTGGCGCCGGCCAGCGCCAGGCTCAGATCCTTTTGATGCAGCCCAATGCGAAAGCCGGGGGCGAAAGTTCGCTTGATCATGCGTTCGCCATGGACCTCGAGGATGCGCGAGGCGGCAAAGCCGCCCATCAGCGCCTGGCACACCTTGGCCGGGTCGGCACCGGCCTTGCTGGCAAACAGCAGGGCTTCGCCCACCGCCGCGATGTTCAGCGCCACGATGATCTGGTTGGCGACCTTGCAGGTCTGGCCGTCGCCGTTGCCGCCCACCAGCGTGATGTTCTTGCCCATCAGCTCGAACAGCGGCCTGACGCGCTCGAACACCGCCTCTGGGCCGCCGACCATGATGGTCAGGCTGGCAGCCTTGGCGCCGACCTCGCCGCCCGAGACCGGAGCGTCCAGGTAGTCGCAGCCCAGGGCATTGACTTTCTCGGCGAAGACTTTGGTGTCCATCGGCGAGATGGAACTCATGTCGACCACCGTCTTGCCCTGGCTCAGGCCGGACGCCACGCCTTGGTCGCCGAACAGGACTTTTTCCACGTCCGGCGTGTCGGGCAGCATCAGGAAGATGATGTCGGCCTGCTCGGCCACTTCCCTGGCCGTGGCGCAGGCCTTGGCCTTGCCGGTCAGCAGGGCGGCCGGCACCTGGCTGCGCGAGGTGAGGAACACCTCGTGGCCGGCGCTGACCAGGTGAGCGGCCATGGGCGCACCCATGATTCCGAGGCCTATGAATCCGACTTTCATTGATGTTTTCCTTTAAAAATGATGGAGGGGTTTATTAATATTGGGCGGCGATGGGCGCGACGGCCGACGCGCGAAACTTGTCGAGCAGCGCCTGCGTCCCCATGCGCAGCACACCGAGATCGCTGCCGACGGCGACAAACGTGGCACCCATCTCCAGATAGCGCCGCGCGTCGGCCTCCACCGGCGACAGGATGCCTACCGGCTTGCCCGCAGCCTTGGCGGCCGCGAACACCGAGGCCATCGCGGCCTGCACTTCGGCATGGTTGGCATTGCCAAGGTGGCCGTAACCCGCGGCCAGGTCGGAAGGGCCTATAAACAGGCCATCCACGCCGTCCACCGCCGCGATTTGCGCGGCGGCGGCGACACCGGCGCGGCTTTCGATCTGCAACATCACGGCGATGTTGTCGTTGACGACCTTGAAGTAGTCAGGGACGCTGCCATAGCGGTTGCTGCGCTGGGACACCGAGACGCCGCGCATGCCCTGCGGCGGGTAACGCGTGGCGGCGACCGCGCGCCGCGCTTCATCGGCGCTTTCGACAAAGGGAATGAGGAAGTTGTAGAAACCGGCATCGAGCAGGCGCTTGATTTCGACCACATCGTTGGTCGATGGCCGTACCACCGGCGCGCTGACGCTGTCCTTGAGCGCCATCAACTGCGGGATCAGACTCAGCACGTCGTTGGGCGCATGCTCGGCGTCCAGCAGTATCCAGTCAAAACCGGCCACGCCCAGCACCTCGGTAGTCACGGCGCTGCCCAATGAACTCCAGCAGCCGATCAATCTTGTGCCGGCGAGCAGGTCGCGCTTGAAGCTGTTGGGGAAACTCTGGTAAGGGCTTGCTTGTGTCATAAAATTTTTTTTCTCTTGGATTTTGAGGGGAAGACATCGCTCTTCGGCTGAGGTTCAGGTCACGGGTGCGGGGTTGAAAAGCACCAGGGCGTTGTGCAGCTTCCAGTGCTCGGCCCAGGTCTTCTTGCGGCCGCTGGCCACGTCCAGCATGAACTGGAACAGCTCCCAGCCCACCTCTTCTATCGTGGCGTCGCCATCGGCGATGCGGCCGGCGTTGATGTCCATCAGGTCGTGCCAGCGCCGGGCCAGATCGGTGCGCGTGGCGACCTTGATCACCGGCACCTCGGCCAGGCCATAGGGCGTGCCGCGGCCGGTGGTGAACACGTGCAGGTTGATGCCGGCGGCCAGCTGCAGCGTGCCGCAGATAAAGTCGCTGGCCGGCGTGGCGGCAAACACCAATCCCTTCAGGCCTTTTTGCCTGACCTTCTCGCCCGGCGCCAGCACGCCGCTGATGGGCGCCGAGCCCGACTTGACGATGGAGCCCATGGCTTTTTCGACGATGTTGGACAGCCCGCCCTTTTTGTTACCCGGCGTGGTGTTGGCGCTGCGGTCGACCCGGCCTTTTTCAAGGTAGGCGTCGTACCAGGCCATTTCGCGGATCATCGCCTGCGCGACTTCTGGCGTCGTGGCGCGCGCGGTGAGCTGGTCTATGCCGTCGCGCACCTCGGTGGTTTCGGAAAACATCACGGTGGCGCCGGCGCGCACCAGCAGGTCGGTACAAAAACCGACCGCCGGGTTGGCGGTGACACCCGAGAACGCATCGCTGCCGCCGCACTGCACGCCCACCACCAGCTCGCTGGCAGGAACGGTTTCGCGCCGGCGCGCATCCAGCCGCTCCAGGTGCAGCAGCGCGGCCTGCATGATGGAGTCAATCATGGACATGAAGCCGACATGGTGCTCGGATTGCAGGCAGACCACATCCAGCGCCTCGTCGGCATTGATGCCCACATCGGCCACATTGCGCTCATCGACGATGGGAATGCTGCCCGGCGGCAGCAGGCGCTCGGGCTGCAGCTTCTCGCAGCCCAGGCTGACCACCATCACCTCGCCGCCAAAGTTGGGGTTGAGCGAGATGTTGCGCAGGGTGCGAATCGGGATGATGGCGTCGGGCGCGTCAATGGCCACGCCGCAGCCGTAGCTGTGCTCCAGCCCCACCACGTCGTCCACATTCGGAAAGCGCGGCAGCAGCTCTTCCTTGATGCGTTTGACGGCAAACTCCACCACGCCCGCCACGCACTGCACCGTGGTGGTGATGGCCAGAATGTTGCGGCTGCCCACCGAGCCATCCGGATTGCGAAAGCCCTCGAAGGTGTAGCCCTCGAGCGCCGGCAAGGGGTCGGACTTGATGGTGGCGATGGGCAAGTCGTCCAGGCTGCGCGCATCCGGCATCTTCAGCAGCCGCTCATGCACCCAGCTGCCGACCGGAATGTCTTTCAGGGCGTAGCCAATCGGAACGTTGTAGCGCAGCACGGCACTGCCCTGCGGCACATCCACCAGCGCCACCTTGTGGCCCTGAGGTACGCGCTCGCGCAGCCGCAGGCCATTGGCGAAGGTCGTGCCCTCGGGCAAGCCGCTGTCGTTGGCGACGATGGCGACGTTGTCGCGCGGGTGCATGCAGATATAAAGGGGAGGAGCCATGGATTTTTGCCAGCGAAAATTCAGGAAGGAAACGCGGTTTCGGGCAGGCCACGCACGCCGGGATGCAGGGCAAAGACAGCGCCGGCCAGCGGCTGGTCCGACAGGTCAATCCCCTCCGGGCGGATGGACGTCACGAACAGGGTGTCCAGGCCGGCGCCGCCAAAGGCGCACATGGCCGGTTTTTTCACCGGCACGGCCAGCGAACGGTCCAGCTTGCCGGCGGGCGTGAAGCGGTGCACCAGACCGGCATCGTTACCGCAGATCCAGTAGCAGCCCTCGGCGTCCACGGCGGCGCCATCGGGCCGGCCGGGCAGCGGCTTCATGTCGATGAACAGCCGGCGCCCGGACGGCGTTCCGCTCCCGGTGTCGTAGTCAAACGCCCAGACGGCCTGCACCGACGGATGGGAATCCGACAGGTACATGGTGCGCCCGTCGGGGCTGAAGGCCATGCCGTTGGGGGTGATGAAACCGTCCAGCAGCCGGGTCAAGCCGCCATTTTTTTGATAGCTGTAAACGCAGCCCACAGGAGCAGCAGCCGCCATGTTCATCAGCATCGTGCCGGCCAGGAAACGCCCTTGCCGGTCGCAGCGCCCGTCGTTGAAGCGCATGCCGGCCATGGCGTGATCGACGCTGGCCAGGCGCTCAAAGCCCAGCGCCCCTCCGGCCTGTGGGTCGAGCCGGAAGATGCCGGTTTCACAGCCGGCCACCCACGCATTGGAGCCCTGCATCGGCGCGATGCAGGCCAGCATTTCAGGCGCCTGCCAGTTGCTCAAGGCCGCCGTGGCCGCGCTCCAGCGGCACAGCTTGCCGGCCGGAATATCCACCCAGTACAGGGCCTGCTCCCCGGCGTGCCACACCGGGCTCTCGCCGGTGGCATTGCTGGCATCGAGCACCAGTTCGGCCTGTATGACGCTCATTCGGTTCATGAGACTCATTCGCCGAAGGGACCGGCGACCACAAAACCGCCGCCCTGGTATTGGACGACGGGATCGTTCAGATCGGGCGCGGGCGTGCGCGCATAGACTGCCTCCCGGAAAATGTCCGAACTGTCCTGCGGCACATAGCCGATGTGGCGGGCCCGGCTGTTGTCCCACCAGGTCACGGCGTTGTCAGACATGCCGAACACGATGCTGTGGCCCAGCACCGGCGTGCTCAGGCAGGCGGTGATCAGGCGGTGCAGGTCGTCAAAGCTCAGCCAGGTGGCGAGCATGCGGCGGTCCCTGGGCTCGGCATACGAGGAGCCGATGCGCACGCAGGCGGTTTCTATGCCGTAGCGGTCAAAGTAAAAGCGCGACAGATCCTCGCCAAAGGCCTTGCTGACGCCATACAGGCCATCGGGCCGGGCCGGATGGTCGGCGGTCAGGGTCTGGTCCTGGCGATAAAAGCCGGTGACATGGTTGGAGCTGGCAAACACCACGCGTTTGACGCCGTGTTGGCGCGCCGCCTCGTACAGGTGGTAGATGCCCAGGATGTTGGCCTGGAAGATGGGTTCGAATGGCCCCTCCACCGACATCCCGCCCAGATGGACGATGGCGTCCACGCCCTTGACCATGGCGTTGACGGCCTCGGCATCCGCCAGGTCGGCCAGCACCACTTCCTCGGCCGGGCCGGCCTCGCCAAAGGCCTGCACGTCGGAAAGACGCAATACCGAGCAATTGGCCTTCAGCCGCTCGCGCAGCATCTTGCCCAATCCGCCCGCGGCACCGGTCAGGAGCAGCTTTTCATGTACTTTGATGGTCATTGTCGGGATTCGTCACCGTGTCGATCACAAACACTGGACATTTTGTTGAGGTTTGTTAAAGTCATCCACTCACGCATCAGTCATAAGTTGTCTGACGACTCCGAATTCTCAGTTCACGCCCCTTACTTGTCAATTGTTTTTTGAATGAACCCAAGGAAAACCCCTAGCCCATCCGAAGCCCTTGCGGCGCAGCCGCTGCGTGCGCGCCGCCCCCGCGGACTGGTGGGTGAAATCGTGGAAAACCTGGCCGCCAGCATCCGGGAGGGCCAGTTACGGCCGGGCGAAAAGCTGCCCACCGAGGCCGAAATCATGAACCGTTTCGACGTCAGCCGCACCGTGGTGCGCGAGTCCCTGTCCAGGCTGCAGGCCTCCGGCCTGGTGGAAACCCGCCACGGCATCGGGACCTTTGTACTGCCGCCGCAGGAAACCGGAAACTTCAGGATAGCCGCCGAAGATTTCGCCACCGTAGCCGATGTCATTTCGGTGCTGGAGCTGCGCATCAGCCTGGAAACCGAGGCCGCAGGCCTTGCCGCCCAACGCCGGAGGCCGGAAAACCTGCAGGCCATGGGCGCTGCGCTGCGTGCCTTTCAGGAGTCCATCAGCCAGGATTCAGATGCGGTGCCGCCAGATTTCCAGTTCCACATGGAGGTGGCCCGCGCCACCGGCAACCGGCACTTTGCCGACCTGATGACCTACCTGGGCACCATGATCATTCCGCGCACCCGCGTGAACACGGCGCTCAATGCACCGGAGGGCCGGCTCAACTACCTGCAGCGCGTCAACAGCGAGCACGAGAGCATTTACAACGCCATCCGCGACCAGGATGCCGAGGCGGCGCGCGCCGCCATGCGGACCCATCTTTCCAACAGCCGGGAGCGCCTGCGCCGGGGCAACAATGCGCACACCATGCAGCCGGCCGAGGCCCTGCCGCTGCATTGAGGGATAACGCGCATTGCCTGAACCGAATTCAGGTTGTACGATAACCGACAAATTTGTATCAACACTCTGCAACCGGTATGCCCTCCCTCAACGCTTCTACACCTCCCGCCCCCCAGTCGCCACGCATCACCCGGGTCCAGGTCATTCCGGTGGCCGGACATGACAGCATGCTGCTCAACCTGAGTGGCGCCCATGGGCCTTTCTTCACCCGCAACCTCTTGATCCTGACCGACAGTTCGGGCCGCACCGGCGTCGGCGAGGTTCCGGGCGGCGAGAAAATCCGCACGACGCTGGAGGATGCGCGCGAGCTGATCGAGGGGCAGTCGATAGGCAACTGGAACCAGATCCTCAATACCTTGCGCAGCCGCTTTGCCGAGCGCGACAGCGGCGGCCGCGGCAACCAGACCTTTGACCTGCGCGTGACCATTCATGCCGTCACGGCGGTTGAAAGCGCGCTGCTTGATTTACTGGGCCAATTTTTGGGCGTACCCGTGGCTGCGCTGCTGGGCGAAGGCCAGCAGCGTGACTCGGTGGCCATGCTGGGCTATCTTTTCTACGTTGCCGACCGCCGGAAAACCGACCTGGCCTATGCCTCGGACCCGGGCGCCAGCGACGACTGGCTGCGCCTGCGCCACGAGCCCGCCATGGACGCCAAAGCCATCGTGGCGCTGGCCGAAGCGGCCTACGCACGCTACGGCTTCAAGGACTTCAAGCTCAAGGGCGGCGTGTTGCGCGGCGAAGAAGAGATGGAGGCCATCATCGCCCTGTCGGAGCGTTTTCCCGATGCCCGCATCACGCTGGACCCCAATGGCGGCTGGCTGCTCAAGGACGCGGTGCGCATCTGCCAGGGCCGCCACAAGGAGCTGGCCTATGCCGAAGACCCTTGCGGCGCCGAGGGCGTGTTCTCGGGGCGCGAGGTGATGGCGGAATTCCGCCGTGCCACCGGCCTGCCCACGGCCACCAACATGGTGGCCACCGACTGGCGCGAGCTGTCGCACACCATCCAGCTGCAGTCGGTCGACATTCCGCTGGCCGACCCGCATTTCTGGACCATGCAGGGCTCGGTCCGCGTGGCGCAAATCTGCCAGACCTGGGGCCTGACTTGGGGCTCGCATTCCAACAACCATTTCGACATTTCACTGGCCATGTTCACCCATGTGGCAGCCGCTGCGCCGGGCAAGGTGACCGCCATCGACACCCACTGGATCTGGCAGGACGGCCAGCGCCTGACCAAGGCACCGCTGCAGATTGTGGATGGCCAGGTGGCCGTGCCCAAGCAGGCAGGCCTGGGCGTTGAACTGGACCTGGTGGAAGTGGAAAAGGCGCACCAGCTTTATCTTCAGCATGGACTAGGAGCGCGCGACGATGCCATGGCCATGCAGTTTCTGGTGCCGAACTGGAAGTTCAACAACAAGCTGCCCTGCATGGTTCGCTGAACTTTTTTAACACGACAAAAACTGGAGACTTCATGCAACGCCGTTCCCTCATGCTTTCCGCCATCGCCTCCACCCTCGCCAGCGGGATGAGCCCTACCGCCTGGGCCCAGGACAAATGGCCGGTCAAGCCGGTGACCTATATCGTGCCTTTTCCCGCTGGCGGCACCACCGACATCCTGGGCCGGCTGATCGGCCAGAAACTCGGGCCGGTGCTGGGCACCACCATCGTGATCGACAACCGGGGTGGCGCCGGTGGCAGCGTGGGCTCGGAGATGGCCTCGCGCGCACCGGCGGACGGCTATACCCTGCTGGGCGGCACCATCAGCTCGCACGCCATCAATGTCAGTCTTTACCCCAAGCTGGGCTACGACCCGATCAAGTCCTTCTCGCCCGTCGCACTGATAGGCACCAATCCCGTGGTGCTGATCGTCGGGCAGAACAGCCCCTACAAAACCCTGCAGGATGTGCTGGCCGCGGCCAAAGCAAAACCCAAAACCATTTCCTCGGCTTCCGCCGGCAATGGCACGTCGCAGCACCTGGCGCTGGAATTGCTGGCTTACAAGTCAGGCACGCAATTCATCCACGTGCCCTACAAGGGCAGCGGCCCCGCCATCCAGGATGTGATCGGCGGCCAGGTTGACATGATGTTTGACACCCCTGTGGTGGCGGGCCCGCATATCCAGAGCGGCAAGGTGCGTGCCCTGGCCGTTACCTCCGCCCGGCGGCTGGACTCCTTGCCCAACGTGCCCACGGTGGCGGAATCAGGCGTGCCGGGCTTTGAGGTGCTTTCGTGGCAAGCCGTTTTCGTCCCTGCGGGCACGCCCAAGCCCATCGTCGACAGGCTGCACGCCGAAATTGTCAAAATCCTGCAACTGCCCGAGATGCAGGAACGCCTGAAAACGCTGGGCATGCAACCCTCAGCCATGAGCATTGAGCAGATCGCAGCCTTCCAGAAGGCCGAGGTCGACAAATGGGCGCAGGTCATCAAGGCCGCCAACATCAGGCTTGAATAGGCCTGGCCGAGGCCTCTCCTTACCCGCTGCGTCAAACGCCTGCCGGCGCCTCGCGTCCTGGCATTTCAAAGCGTTTTAGCCTTCTAGTCCACACAGCACGGGCATCATCAGCTATAAAACTCGTAGCAGATGGAAATTTGCGTTATATTTGGCGCAAGCTTTTTGCTTAGCGACAGAACCTGAACCCGTACGACCGGAATGACCAGAGGAGATGACCCCATGAGCGCCAAAGAAAATGCAGCCGTCAACGAGTTGCTTGAATTGCTGGAATCACGCTACGCCCTGCGTGTGTTGTGGGCACTGAAAGATGGCCATCCCCAGACCTTTCGCCTGCTGCAGGACAGCATCGGCAGCATCACCCCCAATACGCTCAATACGCGGATCAAGGAGTTGCGCGCTGCCGGCCTGCTCGGTCACGGCACGAATGGCTACACGGTCACGACATTGGGCGCCGATCTTCTCAAGCGCCTCAACGATCTGCAGGCATTTGCCGGGAAATGGGCCCTCAGCCAGACCAGGGTCAGCGTCGACAAGAAGAAGTAATTTTCCGCCGCCAGGCGCGTGCATCCATAAAACAGGCCCGGTGCCTGTTTTTTGCCTTTTGCGGACATGTCTGGCGCGAATTGCCGCGCCAGCAACGCCGATTCCCGCGTCTTGAAAAGGGATTTGCCGTCCCCAGCTAATAAAATTAGCAGCTTTAATCTTGTATACCCGCATGTCTGAAAATTCACACCAAGAGCAAAATCAACCCCTTAGCGGCGCACCCAGCCCCGAGGAACTCGAAGCCGCGCAAGCAGCCGACGAGTTTGACGCCGCCAATGCAGCGCAAGCAGCACAAGCCGAGCTGGCCCTGCTGCAGGCCAAGAACACCGAACTGGCCGACAACTTCCTGAGGGCCAAGGCCGAAGCCGAAAATGCCCGCCGCCGCGCCGAAGACGAGATTTCCAAGGCGCGCAAATTCGCCCTGGAGAGCTTTGCCGACAGCCTGCTGCCCGTGCTGGACAGCCTGGAGGCCGGCCTGGCGAGCAAGGACGCCAGCCCGGAACATATCCGCGAGGGCACAGAGGCCACGCTCAAGCAGCTCCAGGCCGCGCTTGAGCGCAACAAGGTGGTCCAGATCGACCCACCCGCCGGCAGCAAGTTCGATCCGCACCAGCAGCAGGCCATCAGCATGGTGCCTGCCGATCAGGAGGCGAACACGGTGGTCAGCGTCCTGCAAAAGGGCTACCTGATCGCCGAACGCGTGCTTCGCCCCGCGCTGGTGACCGTCGCGGCACCAAAATAATAAACAAAAAAAATCGATTCGCCACTTGAACCCGGGAAACTTATCCACAAGTCATCAACAGCTTGACCAGACTTGCTCTGGGCAATTGGCGTCTCAAGCATCCAGCATTTAACGAATCTAATAACAGGAGTAAATCATGGGAAGAATCATCGGCATTGACCTCGGCACCACCAACAGCTGCGTTTCCATCATGGAAGGCAACACGCCGCGTGTCATTGAAAACTCGGAAGGCGCGCGCACCACGCCGTCCATCGTCGCCTACCAGGAAGACGGCGAAGTGCTGGTCGGCGCCTCGGCCAAGCGCCAGGCCGTCACCAACCCGCGCAACACGCTCTACGCCATCAAGCGCCTGATTGGCCGCAAGTTCAGTGAAAAAGAAGTCCAGAAAGACATAGGCCTGATGCCTTACACCATCGCGGCGGCCGACAACGGCGACGCCTGGGTGGAGGTGCGCGGCAAAAAAATGTCCGCCCAACAGGTCAGCGCCGACATCCTGCGCAAGATGAAAAAAACTGCCGAAGACTACCTCGGCGAACCCGTCACCGAGGCCGTGATCACGGTGCCGGCCTACTTCAATGACGCGCAGCGCCAGGCCACCAAGGACGCCGGCCGCATTGCCGGCCTGGAAGTCAAGCGCATCATCAACGAGCCGACCGCCGCGGCGCTGGCCTTCGGCCTGGACAAGCAGGAAAAGGGCGACCGCAAGATCGCCGTGTATGACCTGGGTGGCGGCACCTTCGACATCTCCATCATCGAGATTGCCGACGTTGACGGCGAAAAGCAGTTCGAAGTGCTCTCGACCAACGGCGACACCTTCCTGGGTGGCGAAGACTTCGACCAGCGCGTCATCGACTTCATCATCGACGAGTTCAAGAAGGAATCCGGCGTCAACCTCAAGAACGACGTGCTGGCCCTGCAGCGCCTGAAGGAAGCCGCTGAAAAAGCCAAGATCGAGCTGTCGAGCAGCGCGCAGACCGACATCAACCTGCCCTACATCACGGCCGACGCGTCGGGCCCCAAGCACCTGAACATCAAGCTGACGCGCGCCAAGCTGGAAAGCCTGGTCGACGAACTCATCGAGCGCACGATTGCCCCGTGCCGCGTGGCTGTCAAGGATGCCGGCATCAGCGTGGGCGAC
>JBKJKI010000267.1:0-27619 GCA_046597475.1 Polaromonas sp.
CCTGAGCCGAGACGGCAACTCCAGCTACTTCCTGAACAACCAGCCGCTGCGCCGGCGCGACGTGCAGGTCGTATTTCTGGGCACCGGCCTGGGCCCGCGCGCCTACGCCATCATCGGCCAGGGCACCATCAGCCGCATCATCGAATCCCGGCCCGAGGAGCTGCGCCTGTTCCTCGAAGAGGCGGCCGGTGTGTCCAAGTACAAGGAACGCCGGCGCGACGTGCAGGACGTGTTCCTGGGCACCGGCCTGGGGCCGCGCGCCTACGCCATCATCGGCCAGGGCACGATCAGCCGCATCATAGAGTCCAAGCCCGAGGAGCTGCGCCTCTTCCTCGAAGAAGCCGCAGGCGTTTCCAAGTACAAGGAGCGGCGTCGTGAAACCGCCAACCGCCTGTCCGACACGCGCGAAAACCTGACCCGCGTCGAAGACATACTGCGCGAGCTCAACGCCAACCTGGAGCGGCTGGAAAAGCAGGCCGAGGTTGCGCTGCGCTACAACACCCTGCAGGCCAGCGGCACGCTCAAGCAGCACCAGCTGTGGTTTCTGAAGCGCGCCGAGAGCGAAGCCGATCAGGCCAGGGTCAAGGCGGACGCCGAAAAATCCGTGAACGACCTCGAAAGCCGCCTGGCCGACCTGCGCCACATCGAGGCCGACCTTGAAACCATACGCCAGGCGCACTATGGCGCGGGCGACCAGGTCAACCAGGCCCAGGGCAAGCTCTATGAAGCCAGCGCCGAGGTCGGTCGGCTGGAAGCCGAGATCCGCTTTGTCGTCGATGGCCGGCTGCGCGTCGAGCAGCGCCTGGCCCAGCTGCGGGAGCAAACCGCCCAGTGGGGCGCGCGCCGGGAAGATGCGGCCGTCGAGACCGAAAGCCTGGCCGGGCAGGCCTTCGAGGCCGAGGAAAAAGCCGAGCTGCTGGCCGCGCAGCTAGAGGAGCAGCACAGCCAGCTGCCGTCGCTTGAGGAGGCGCTGCGCCAGGCCCAGGCCAAGGCCAACGAGCAGCGCGCCAGCGTGACGCAGGTTCAACAGCAAATCCAGGTGCTGGCCGCAGACCAGCGCAATATCGAGGAACAGTCGCGCTCGCTCGCCTTGCGCCATGAACGGCTGACGACCGACCAAAAGGCGCTCAATGCACCCGACGAGGCGCGGCTTGCCAACCTCGCCACGCAATTCGCCAGCGCCCGGGAGGCGCAGGCCGTGGCCGAGGCCCGTTTGCAGGAATTGACCGACACCGTGCCCCGGCTTGACGAAGAGCGGCGCAGCTTGCAGCAGGCCGTCAACCTGGAGTCGGCCAAGCGCGCTGATTTGTCGGCCCGCTCCGAAGCGCTCAAGGCTTTGCAGGAAAAGGTCAAGACCGATGGCAAGCTTTTGCCCTGGCTGGCCAGACACGGCCTGGATGGCCTGCAGGCCTTGTGGAGCCGCATTCACATTGAGCAGGGCTGGGAAAACGCGCTCGAAGCCGCCCTCAGGGAAAGGCTTGGCGCACTTGAGGTTTCGCGGCTGGACATGGTGCGCGGCTTTGCCGGCAGCGACGGCCAGGGCGCGCCGCCCGCCAAGCTGTCGTTTTTCACGCCGCCGCTTGCCGCCGCACCTGCACCGGCCAACCCTGCACTGAACCTCAAGCCGCTGGCCGACTTGCTGCGCCTGAACGATGCCGGGCTGTCCGCGCTGCTGGGCGACTGGCTGCACGGCTGCTACACGGCCGAAAAGCTGGACGATGCCCTGGCAGCGCGTGAGCGGCTGCAGGCCGGCGAAGTGATTTATGTCATGAGCGGCCATGCGGTGACCCGCCACAGCGTCAGCTTTTATGCCCCCGACTCCGAGCAGGCGGGCTTGCTGGCCAGGGCCCAGGAGATTGAAAACCTCGACAAGCAGCTCAAGGCCCAGGCGCTGATCAGTGAAGAGGCCAGAGGCGCGCTGGCGCGCGCCGAAGCGGCTTATGCCGATGCGGCGCAGGGCCTGGCCAGCGCCCGCCGCGACAGTGCCGAGGGGCAAAGCCGCAGCCATGAGCTGCAGGTCGAGGTGCTGCGCCTCACGCAGCTGGCCGAGCAGACGCGCGCGCGCAGCCAGCAGATCCAGGGCGACCTGGCCGAAATCGAGGCCCAGCTTGATGACCTGCAGGAGCGCAAGGTGACGGCCGAGGCGCGTTTTGAAGAGCTAGACATGCAACTGGCCGACAGCCAGGAGCGCCATGCCCAGCTCGATGACCGCGTGATTGACGCCGAGCGCCGGATGGCTAAATCGCGCGAACAGCAGCGCACCCTGGAGCGCCAGTCGCAGGAGGCGCAGTTTGCCCTGCGCAGCCTGGTCTCGCGCCGCGAAGAGCTGGCCCGCGCTATCGCCATTGCGGCGCAGCAGGCGGCCTCGATTGCGACGGAAGAAGAGCGCGCCCGCGACGAGTTGTCACGGCTGACCGACGCCGCGGCGCAGGGCGGGCTGCAAGACGCGCTGAACATCAAGCTCGAGCGCGAAGCCGAGCTGGGCGCCAAACGGAGTCAGTACGACGACCTGACCACCAAGCTGCGGGCCAGTGACGAAAGGCGCCTGCAGCTGGAGCGCGAGCTGGACCCGCTGCGCCAGCGCATCACCGAGTTTCAGCTGAAAGAGCAGGCCGCACGCCTGGGCTTTGAGCAATATGCCCAGTTGCTGCTCGACGCCCAGGCCGACCTGGCCGCCGTTGAGCAGTCGGTGCAGACCGGCAATGTTCGCGTGGCCGGCCTGCAAGGGGAGATTGACCGCATCCACCGTGACATCCAGTCGCTGGGTGCCGTCAACCTGGCCGCGCTCGACGAATTGAGCACGGCACGCGAACGCAAGCAGTTTCTCGACGCGCAATCGGCCGACCTGAACGAGGCCATGGCGACGCTGGAAGACGCGATCAAGAAGATCGACATGGAAACGCGCGAGCTGTTGTCCAGCACCTTCGAGGCGGTCAACGGCCACTTTGGCAAGATGTTCCCCGAGCTGTTTGGCGGCGGCAATGCCCGGCTCGTGATGACGGGCGAAGAGATTCTTGACGCCGGCGTGCAAGTCATGGCGCAGCCGCCGGGCAAGAAAAACCAGACCATTCACCTGCTCTCGGGCGGTGAAAAAGCACTGACGGCGATTGCGCTGGTGTTTGCCATCTTCCAGCTCAACCCGGCCCCATTTTGCCTGCTCGACGAGGTCGATGCGCCGCTGGACGACGCCAACACCGAGCGCTATGCCAAGCTGGTCAGTAGCATGAGCCGTGAAACCCAATTTTTGTTCATCAGCCACAACAAGATCGCCATGGAAATGGCCGAGCAACTGATAGGCGTCACCATGCAGGAGCAGGGCGTGTCACGCATCGTCGCGGTGGACATGGAAGCCGCACTCAGTTTTGCCGAAGCCGTCTAAACCATCATGAGCACATTACAAATCAGCCTGGCAGTCGCAGGGGGCCTCGTGCTCGCGGCGGTTGTCGCCCACACCGCCTGGTCAACCCGCAAGAACCTGCCCAAGCAGGCCAGCCCCCGGGAGCCGGCCGTCGAGCCCTCGCCAACAGCCGGCGCCGCGCAGCCGCAAGACGCCGATGCGCTGGCCGAGCGGCAGGAGCCGAGCTTTGACACCGACTCCGGCCTGTCGGCCCTGGGTCAGCTCACGGCGCTGGAAAAAAAGACCGGACTCGACGTGCTGATCGACGCGATGGCGGCGGTCACGCTGGAATCCGTGGTGTCGGGCGAAGCCGCGCTGGCGGCCATGCCCAGCACCCGGCGCGTCGGCAGCAAGCCTTTTGGCGTGGAGGGTCTGAGCACAATCACCGGCGAATGGGAGTTTCCCGCGGCGGGACACCGCTACAGCGCCTTTCAGTGCGGGGTGCAGCTGGCCAACCGGACCGGCGCGCTCAACCAGATTGAATACTCGGAATTCGTCATCGCGACGCAGGCCTTCGCCGACGCCATCGACGGCCAGGCGGAGTTTCCCGAGATGCAGGACGAAGTCGCGCGCGCCCGTGAACTGGACCAGTTTGCCAGCGCGCATGACGCCCAGCTGGGCTTCACCCTGCGCGCCAGCCGCACCGCCTGGAGTCCGGGCTATGTGCAGCAATGTGCTGGCCGGCTCGGCTTTGTCACCGGGGCCATTCCGGGCCGCATGGTGCTGCCTGCCACCCAGCCGGGCCATGCGCCGATTCTTGGCTTGTCGTTTGACACCCAGGCCGCCATGGCCGACGACCCCGAGCAGACCGCGCTGCGCGAGCTGACGCTGTCGCTCGACGTGCCGCAGGTGCTGCGCTCGGAGCAGCCTTTTGCGCGCATGTGCGAGCTGGCCATTGCGCTGGCAGGCAGCATGGACGGCGTGATCATCGACGACAACGGCAACTACATTCGCCCCGAAGCCATGGAGGCCATCCATGCCGACCTGGAGAAGCTCTACGACACGCTCGACGGGCGCGAGCTGTCGGCCGGCTCGGCGCTGGGGCGCCGCCTGTTTTCGTGATGCCCGCAATGGCCACCGCCGACCTGTTCGCATCGCCGCCATCTCTCGCCGAGCGCGCTGCCAGCCTGCGTGCCGAGCTGGATGCGCATGCCCATCGCTACTACGTGCTGGATGAGCCCAGCATTCCCGACAGCGAGTACGACAGGCTGTTCAGGGAGTTGCAGGACATCGAAGCGGCCCACCCCGAACTGCTGACGCCTGACTCGCCGACGCAGCGTGTCGGCGGCAAGCCGCTGGACCAGTTTGCCAGCGTGCGCCACAAGGTGCCCATGCTCAGCATCCGCACCGAAACCGACACCGAGCCCACGGGCGCCAGCAACTTCGATACGCGGGTGCGCAAGGAACTGGGGCTGGGCGAGTCGGACCCGCCGGTCGAGTACGTGGCCGAACTCAAGTTCGACGGCCTGGCCATGAGCTTGCGGTATGAAAACGGCCTGCTGGTGCAGGCCGCCACGCGCGGTGACGGCGAGGTGGGCGAAGACGTCACGCAGAACATCCGCACCATCAGGCAGATCCCCTTGCGCCTGCCCGAAGCGGCGCCAGCCGTGCTTGAAGTGCGCGGCGAGGTCTATATGCGCCGCGCCGATTTTGAATCGCTCAATGACAGACAGCGCGAAAAGATCGCCCAGGGCGCCAAGGGTGAAAAAACCTTCGTCAACCCGCGCAATGCGGCGGCTGGCGGCGTGCGCCAGCTTGACCCGGCCATCGCCGCCGACCGGCGCCTGAGCTTTTTTGCCTATGGCCTGGGCGAGATCACGCCGCCCGAAGACGGCGGCCCGGAGTTCGAAACCCACTTCGAGCTGCTGATGATGCTCAAATCATGGAGTTTTCCGGTTGCAGCCCAGACGGCACGGGCACATGGCGCTCCTGAATTGGTAGCATTCCACCAGGCCATAGGCGCGCAGCGTGACGGCCTGCCTTACGACATCGACGGCGTGGTCTACAAGGTCAATAGCCTGGCGCTGCAGCGCCGGCTGGGGTTTGTCTCGCGCGAGCCGCGCTGGGCCGTGGCGCACAAATACCCGGCGCAGGAGCAGCTCACCACCGTGCTTGCCATTGACGTGCAGGTTGGGCGCACCGGCAAGCTCACACCGGTCGCCAAATTGGCGCCGGTGTTTGTCGGCGGGGTTACCGTGACCAATGCCACCCTGCACAACGAAGACGAGGCACGGCGCAAGGACGTGCGCGTCGGCGACACGGTCATCGTGCGGCGCGCCGGTGACGTCATTCCCGAGGTGGTCAGTGTGCTGGCCGAGAAGCGCCAGCCGGGCGCGCTGGTCTTCACCATGCCGCGCCAGTGCCCGGTTTGCGGCTCGGACGCGATCCGGGAGGAGGGCGAGGCCGATTACCGCTGCACCGGCGGCCTGTTTTGCGCGGCCCAGCGCAAGGAGGCCATACTGCACTTCGCGCACCGGCGCGCGGTCGAGATCGAAGGCCTGGGCGACAAGCTGGTCGAGCAGCTGGTGGACGCCCAGGTGATCCGCACCTTGCCCGATCTCTACAAGCTCGGCTTCACCGCACTGGCGAGCCTGGACCGAATGGCGGAGAAGTCGGCTAAAAACCTCCTGGACGCGCTGGAAAAATCCAAGCAGACGACACTGCCGCGCTTTCTTTTTGGCTTAGGGATACGGCATGTAGGCGAGGCCACGGCCAAGGCGCTGGCCCGGCATTTTGGCAAGCTCGACGCCATCATGGACGCCACGCAGGAGCAGTTGCTGGAAGTCGCCGACGTCGGCCCCATCGTTGCGCAAAGCATTCGTACCTTCTTCGAGCAGCCGCACAACCGTGAAGTGGTCGAACAGCTGCGCGCCTGCGGCGTGAGCTGGCCGGAGGGCGAGCCCGCGTCCGTGGCGCTCAAGCCGCTGTCGGGCAAGACCTTTGTCATCACCGGCACCTTGCCCAATTGGAGCCGCGACGAGGCCAAGGACCGGATTGAAGCGGCGGGCGGCAAGGTGGCCGGCTCCGTCAGCAAAAAGACCGATTTCGTGGTGGCAGGCGCCGAAGCCGGCAGCAAGCTGCTCAAGGCGCAGGAGCTCGGCGTGGCGCTACTCGACGAGGCCGGTTTGCAGGCCTTGCTGAACAGGCCCGACTGAACCCCTGGCGCAGCGATCTATTCTGGTGACTCGTTGGCGTATAGGTCGGCATGCGTCGCGCGGATGACCTTCTTGTCGAGCTTGCCGACGCTGGTCTTCGGGATCGCATCCACGAACAGCACCCGGTCCGGCAACTGCCACTTGGCAAACGTGGCCGATAGATGCTGGTGGAGTTGCTGCAGCGTTGCCTGATGACCGGGCTTGAGGATCACCAGCGCCAGGGGGCGCTCCTGCCACTTGGGGTGCGCAATGCCCACGACGGCGGCGTCGCGTACCGCCGGGTGCCCCATCAGCGCGTTCTCCATGTCAATCGAGGATATCCACTCGCCCCCGCTCTTGACCACGTCCTTGATGCGGTCGGTGAGCTTGAGGTAACCATCGGCATCGATGGTACCGGCGTCGCCCGAGCGCCAGTAGCCGCCCACGAAGCGGTCAGCCGAATCGGGCATGTCGTGGTAACCGGTGGAGATCCAGGGGCCGCGGATGCAGATCTCGCCGACCGACTGGCCGTCGTGCGGCAGCGCCTGGCCGTCGGCCCCCAGAAGCTCGACATCCACGCCGGTGAGCAGCAGGCCCTGCTTGCGCTTGAGGTTCCATCGTTCCTCAGGGTTCAGCCGCTTCTTCAGCGACGGCTTGAGCCGGTTCATCGAGACTATTGGCGTGGTCTCGGTGGCGCCATAGGCGTGCACCACCTCGGCGCCGGTGAGTTCGTGGAATCCGATCATCATCGAGAGCGGCGGCTCGGTCGCGCCGGACAGCATGCGCAGGCGGCTGAAGTCGGGCTTGACCGGCAGGGTTTCGATGTACTGCAGCATCGGTTGGAAGATCGCCGGCGCCCCGTTGGTCACCGTCACGCCTTCGGCGATGATCGCGTCGGTCAGCGGCGCGGTGTCCTCCATCATGTAGCGCCCGGGCAGCACGATCTTGTTGGCCATCAGGGTGGCCGCCTGCGGCAGACCCCAGCACTGGCCGTGGAACATCGGCGTGATGAGCATCGTGCAATCGTCCAGCGTCATGCCGAGGTTCGTGGCCATCGCCATCGAATGCAGGTAGATCGCGCGATGCGAGTAGTAGACGCCCTTGGGCCGGCCGGTGGTGCCCGTGGTGTAGCAGGCGCTGTAGGCCGAATGCTCGTCGACCATCGGCCAGGCGATGGCCGGATCGGCGGCGGCGAGCAGGTCCTCGTGGTGGTACAGCGGGGCCAGCGTGGTCTTGATTTCGGCCAGCGGCTTGTCGGTCATGACGATCCAGCCTTTCACGCCGGGCACGTGCGCCGCGATCGCCTCGGCCATGGGCAGCAAGGTCTCGTCGACGAGGATGAACTTGGTCTGGCTGTGTTCGACGACGTAGCTCAAGTCCTCCACGCCGAGCCGCAGGTTCATCTGCAGCATCACCGCCGCGAGGCCCGGAATGGCGTAGTAGAGCTCGAAGTGGCGACGGCTGTTCCAGTCGAGAATCCCCACGCGGTCGGCGGGCCCGACGCCAAGGGTGCGCAGCGCATTGGCCGCGCGGCACACACGCTCGTAGCAGTCGCGATAGGTGTAGCGGTCCCAGCCGCCGTTCGCTGTGCGGTAAACGATCTCCTGCTCGGGATGTGTGCGCGCCGCGTGCCGGATCAGCGTGGTGGTGTTGAGCTGGTAGTCATCGCCCATCGTGGAGGGGCAGCCTTGGACGATATCGTTGGGAACTTGTGGAGCGGTCATGATGTGTCTTGTTTCAGGGGGCGGGTAGCGGGGTAAAGCGTGGCGCGGCGGCGACGGTGATGCTTGCGTTGTCGCCAGATGTGTAGGTGCCGCGTGCGAGGTTGTGCGGATGCCGGGCCGCCTCGGCCAGGCTGAGAACGGGCGCGAAACATACATCGCTGCCTTCGAGCAGTTCGCACCAGGCCGCGCGCGGCTGGCTGCGGAACTGCGCGGCCAGCCGTGCCTTGAGCGCCGGCCAGGCGGCCTTGTCGTACTGGCCCGCCGGGTTCACGTCGGCCAGGCCCAGCCTGGCCAGCAGCAAGGCATAGAACTGCGGCTCGATGGCCGCTATGGTGATGAAACCGCCATCGGCGCATGCGTAGCTGTCGTAGAACGGCGAGTCATGGAAGGGGCTGGGCTGGTCGCCGTCGAGCTGCCCGGCGCCACGTATCCATTGCACCAGCGTGCCCAGCATGGCGACGATGTCGACGATGGCCGCATCGACCACGCGCCCGTGTCCGCTGGCGCACGCATCGACCAGCGCACACGCGATGCCGAAGGCCAGGCCGAGCGCGCCGCTGGCGTCGCCGACCACGGTGGGGGGAACGACAGGCGCCTGCCCTGGCCGCGCCGCCAGCGACAGCAGCCCGGTCAGGGCGACGTAGTTGAGGTCATGGCCCGCGGCCTGGGCCAGAGGGCCGTGCTGGCCCCAGCCCGTCATGCGGCCATAGACCAGGCGTGGATTGCGCGCCGCACATTGCGCCGGCCCGAGACCCAGGCGCTCCATGACGCCGGGCCGGTTGCCTTCGATCAGCGCGTCGGCGTCCGCCACGAGGTCCATGGCGCGGGCCAGGCCCTCTGGCGACTTCAGGTCGATCAGCTCGACGCGCTTGCCGCGTCGCAGCGGGTTCTCGCCCGTGCCGCCCAGGCGTTCGCTGACCACGGCCGGGCCGGGCCGGGCGATCGTCGTGACTTCGGCGCCCATGTCGGCCAGCATGTGGGCGGCCAGCGGCCCCGGGCCTATGCCCTCGAACTCGACGATGCGAATTCCTATCAAGGGCGGATTCATGCTGCCAGCTTTCGCGCGATCAGGTCTTTCATGACCTCGTTGGCGCCGCCATAAATCTTTTGCACGCGGGAATCGGCGTAGAGGCGGGCGATCGGGTACTCGACCATGTAGCCGTAGCCGCCGAACAATTGCAGACACTCGTCGGTGACCCTGCATTGCTGCTCGGTGCACCACCACTTGGCCATGTAGGCGGCCTCCTGGTCGAGCTTGCCGTTGAGCAGGCGCTGGATGCAGTCGTTGACGAAGCTGCGCACGATGTGGGCGGTGGTGGCCACCTCGGCCAGCTTGAAGCGCGTGTTCTGGAAGTCAAACAGCGTCTGGCCGAAGGCCTTGCGCTGCTGGGTGTACTCCAGCGTCAGCTCCAGCGCACGCTCGATCACCGCCGCTGCCGGCACCGCGATCAGCAGGCGCTCGTAGGGCAGCTGATCCATCAGCTGCTTGAAGGCTTCGCCCTCCTTGCCGCCCAGCAACTGGTCGGCCGGAACACGAACGCCGTCGAAAGACAGCTCGGCGGTGTCGGAGGCGTGCTGTCCTATCTTCTCGAGGCGGCGGCCGACGTTGAAACCCTTCAGATTCTCGGTCTCGAGCACGATCAGTGACAGGCCGCGGCTGCCGGCCTCACCCGTGCGCGCGACCACCACCAGCAAATTGCTGGTGACGCCATTGGTAATGAAGGTCTTGGCGCCGTCGATGACATAGTGGTCGCCGTCGCGGCGCGCCCGGGTAGCGATGGCCTTCAGGTCCGAGCCGCAGCCGGGCTCGGTCATCGCAATGGCCGCCAGCATCTCGCCGCTGACCAGCTTGGGCAGCCAGCGCTGCTTCTGCGCCTCGGTCCCGTAGGCCAGGATGTAGTGCGAGGCAATGCTGTGCACGCCGGTGGTCGCCGGCAGTTCGGCCTTTGCCATCTCGTCCTGCACGACCAATTGGTAGGCCAGTGACGCACCGGCGCCGCCATAGGCTTCGTCGAGTTCCGGCAGCAAAAAGCCCATGACACCGAACGGTGCCCAGACTTCGCGCGGAATGTAGCCCTGGCGGCGCCAGTAATCCAGGTGCGGCGTCATCTCGCCGGCGATGTAGCGTCGGACCTGTTCACGAAAGGCTTCGATGGATTCGTCCATCCAGGCGTGGCGGTGTAGTTGGGGAAGCATGCTTGTCTCCAGATTCAGTTATTGCCGGTGTGGGCCAGAAAGCGCGCGCAGGCGGTGCCGAAAAAATCGCTCGCCGCATGCGGGAGCTGGGCCTTGTGCTCGGCGCTCAGTTGTTGGGCCAGTGTGTTCGCCGGGGCGGCATCGATCAGCTGGCGCGTGGCGCGCACGGCTGCTGCCGGTGTGCGGCACAGCCGCAGGGCCAGCGCGTGGGTCTCTTCAAGCAGGTCGGCGTCGTCAACGCAGCGCCAGATGAGGCCCCATTGCTCGGCCCGCGCGGCGTCTATCCGTTCGCCGAGCAGGGCCATGCCCAGCGCGCGGCCGCGGCCCAGCAGTTGGGGCAGCACCCATGTCGCCCCCAGGTCGGGCACGGCACCGAGCTGTGACACCTGGGGCACCAAAAAGTAGGCCGAGCGCGCCGCCAGCACCACATCGGCCGCCAGCGCAATGCCGACGGCGGCGCCCGCGCAGGGTCCGTTCACCGCTGAAACCACGGGCAGCGGGCAGTCGGTGATGGCCTGCGTGATCGGATTGCCGACTTCCTCCAGGAAGCGTCCGATTTCATCGCTCGCATGGGCCGGGCCGCCGGCCAGCACCTCGCCGAACCAGCCGATGTCGCCGCCGGCCGAGAAGGCACGGCCCGCGCCGGTCAGAACGATGGCGCGCGTGCCCTCGTCCGCCGCGCAGGCGCGCAGCGCAGCCGCGAAGTGGGCCATCAGTTCAGGACTGAGCGCATTGAGCGCATCCGGCCGGTTGAGCGTCAGGGTTGCAACGCCGTCCCGTAGCGTGCTTTGCACAAGGTCTGTCATGGCTCAGATCCCGGTCAGGCCGCCGCTGCACATCAGCGTCTGGCCGCTCACATAGTCGGATTCGGGAATGCACAGCATGTAGACCGCGCCCGCGGCTTCGTCGGGTGTGCCGCCGCGGCCCAGCGGGATGCTGCGCTCCATCATCTCCATCAGCTCGGGGTTGACGCCGACCTTGATTTCGCGGCCCTCTACGTTGGCGGTGGCCCCTTCATTGGCGTTGCCGGTCAAGCGGGTCTTGATCAGGCCGTAGGCGACTGCGTTGACGGTGACATTCATGCGGCCCCACTCCTTGGCCAGCGTCTGCGTCATGCCGACAATGCCGGCCTTGGCCGCGGAATAGTTGATCTGGCCCGCATTGCCGAACAGCCCCGCCACCGACGAGATGTTGACCACCTTGCGCACGACGCGCTGGCCGGCTTCGGCCTCGGCCTTGGTCAGTGCGCGTATCACCGGCTGCGCGGCGCGCAGGATGCGAAACGGCGCCGTCAGGTGGCAGTCCATCATCGCGTACCACTGCTCGTCGCTCATCTTCTGGATCACGTTGTCCCAGGTGTAGCCGGCGTTGTTGACGATGATGTCCAGGCCCTTGTATTCGCTGATGGCGGTGCCAATGAAGCGCTCGGCGAAGTCGGGCGCGGTGACGCTGCCGACGCAGGCCACAGCCTGGCCGCCGTTCTGCTTGATCTCTGCGACGACTTCCTCGGCCGGGGCGGCATCGAGGTCGTTGACGACGACGCTTGCGCCTTCGCTGGCCAGCTTGAGCGCGATGGAGCGGCCGATGCCGCGGCCCGAGCCGGTGATGAGGGCGACCTTGCCTTCGAGTTTGCGTGTCATGGGGTGTTTCTCCTGAAAAGTTTTTTGAAAAGGTAAAAGGGTTATGGCAAGGCGACCAGCGCTTCGCCGACGATCTTGGTTTGTCCGAACTGGTTGGCGCTGTGCAGCTCGATGCGCACGCAGCGCTCGCCGTTGTGGGCTAGTTTTTCGACCACATGGCCGCTGCAGCGCATGGCATTGCCCAGGTGGGTAATGCCCTGGAAGCGTACGTCAAAGCGGCGCAGCCGGCTTTGCGGCGCCCAGCCGGTCAGCAGGCGGCCCAGCCAGGCCATGCCCAGCATGCCCTGCGCGAAGACGTCCGGCATGCCGGCGCGGCGTGCCACGTCGGTATCGATGTGGACTGCGTTGTGGTCGCCGGAGGCGCCGGCAAACAGGGCCAGCGTCGTGCGGCTCACGGGCGGCAGTTGCAGTGCCGGCAGTTCGTCGCCAACTTGCACACTGTCAAAGGTGTTGGATGTCATGGTGCTTCCTGTGGGTCTTCAGTCAATGGCGGCAAACGAGGACCGTGCGCATCTCTGCCACCAGTTCGCCCTGCTGGTTGGTGGCGCGTGAGGTTTTCACAACGAATTCGAGCGCGCCCTGCTTCTTATCGTAGATGTCGGTGATCTTCGAATGCACGGTCACCGTGTCGCCCACACAGGCTGGCCGGTGGTAGCTGAAGCTTTGCTCGCCGTGCAGCAGCTTGGCGAGGGGGATCTGCAGGTCTTCGAGCAGGCGGTCCACGGCACCCGAGTCCAGCTCGGCCGCGAACAGAAAGCTGGGCGGCGCCGGCAGGTCCGGGTAGCCGGCGTCGCGCGCTGCGCTGGTATCGGTGTAAATGGGATTGGTCTCACCGATTGCCTTGGCAAAGAACTGCAGCCGGCTGCGTTCTATGGGCAGCACCGAGGCGGGCAATTCGTGGCCAATCCACTTCTTGTCGATCATGGTATTTCCTGTTGGGAGCAGTTGGTTTAAACGCGTTCGTATAACGTGACGACGCAGGCGCCGCCCAGGCCCACGTTGTGCTGCAGGGCCAGCCGAGCGCCCTCGACCTGGCGTTTGTCGGCCGTACCGCGCAACTGGTGCGTGAGTTCGTAGCACTGCGCCAGACCGGTGGCGCCCAGAGGATGGCCTTTGCTCAACAGGCCACCCGAGGGGTTGGTGACCACCTGGCCGCCGTAGCTGTTGTCGCCATCGACGATGAACTTCTCGGCGCCGCCCTCATTGCAGAGTCCGAGGGCTTCGTAGCTCAGCAACTCGTTCTGCGCGAAGCAGTCGTGCAGCTCGACCACATCGATGTCTTTCGGCCCGACACCCGCCTGCTCATAGACCTGCCGTGCTGCTTCCCTCGCCATACCGCAGCCGACCACCTCGCGCATGTCCCGGCTGTCGAAGCTGCCGGACCGGTCGGTGGTCATCGCCTGGGCGGCAATGCGCACCTGGCGGTTCAGGCCGTGGCGCTGGGCGAACTCGGCCGAGCAGATGATCGCGGCGGCCGAACCGCAGGTGGGCGGGCAGGCCATCAAGCGCGTCAGCACGCCGGGCCAGATCATCGGTGACGCCATCACTTCCTCTTCTGTGACGACCTTGCGGAACAGCGCCAGTGGGTTGTTGGCGGCGTGCCGGCTGGCCTTGGCGCGAATCTTTGCGAAGGTCTCGAGCCGGGTGCCGTACCGCTCCATGTGGGCAAGACCGGCGCCGCCAAAATAGCGCAGCGCAAGCGGAATCTCACCGTGACCCACGATTTCCTCAGTCGCCTTGTCGCAGAGATCGAATGGCGACGGACGATCGTTGAAGACCGTGCCCAGCGCGCCCGGGCTCATGTGCTCGAAGCCCAGCGCCAGCACGCATTCCGCCGCGCCGCTGGCCACCGCCTGGCGCGCCAGAAACAACGCGGTGGAGCCGGTGGAGCAGTTGTTGTTGACGTTGATGACCGGGATGCCCGTCATCCCCACCTCGTACAACGCGCGCTGGCCGGCGGTGGAGTCACCGTACACATAGCCTACATAGGCCTGCTGCACAAGGTCGTAGCCTATGCCAGCATCGGTCAGCGCCTGCTGGGTGGCCTTGGCGGCCATTTGAGGGTAGGGCTCGTTGGCACCCGGTTTGGTGAAAGGGATCATGCCGACACCGGCTACAAAGACATCACGGCTCATGGAAAACTCCTGAAAGTTGAAAAGGGAAGAAAGGAAAAAGTCTTGGCTCAGTACACAGCGCGCTCGCGACCCTGCCAGAAGGGCGCGCGCAGTTTTGTCTTCAACACCTTGCCGGCGCCAGACAGCGGCAGCGCGTCGACGAAGTCCACGCTGCGCGGGCACTTGTAGCCGGCGATCAGCGACTTGCAGTGCGCCATCAGCGCCTCGGCCGAAATCGCGTGCTCCGGCTTGCGCACCACCACCGCATCCACGGCTTCACCCCATTTTTCGCTGGGCACACCGATGACGGCGCAGGCCGCGACCGCGGGATGCTGGGCCAGGGCGTTTTCGACCTCGGCCGAATAGACGTTCTCGCCGCCGCTGATGATCATGTCTTTCAGCCGGTCGGCGATGAAGATGAATCCGTCTTCATCCATCCAGGCGCCGTCGCCGGTGTGCATCCAGCCGTCGCGCACGGCGGCAGCCGTCTGCTCGGGCTTGTTCCAGTAGCCCTGCATCACGTTGGGGCCGCGCACCGCGACCTCGCCCACCGTGCCGCGCGGCAGTTCGTGGCCGTGCGCATCGACGATGCGAAGCTCGATGCAGTAGCCGGCCCGGCCTGCGGAGCGCAGCTTGCCGAGCTTGCGTCCTTCTCGCGTATGGGACCAAGCCGGGTTGATGGTTGCCAGCGGCGCCAGCTCGGTCATGCCATAGCACTGCACGAAACTGACACTGGGCAGCGCGGCCATCGCACGCTCGAGCACGGCCTCGGGGATGGGTGACGCACCATAAGCGATGGTCTGCAGCGCGCTCAGGTCGCGCGGCTTCTTCATCGTCGGGTGATCGACCATCATCTGGATCATGGTCGGCACCAGCAGCGTGTTGGTGACGCGATCGCGCTCGAAGGTATCGAGCACCAGGTCGGGGTTGAACGCCGGGATGATCGAGTGTGTATTGCCCTCGATCCAATGCGGCATCGCGAGCCCCATGTCGCCCAGGTGGAACATGGGCGCGGCGTGCAGGTAGGTGCCGCCTGGCATCGCCAGCCCCTCGGCACGCAAGGCCAGGCCCGAGCTGCACAGATTGGTGTGACTGAGCATCACACCCTTGGGGAAGCCGGTGGTGCCACCGGTATAGAAGATGCCGGCCAGGTCCTCGCCGCGACGCAGGGCGTCGGCCACCGGGGCGGTTTCGGCCAACAGCGCCTCGTAACTGTGCATGCCGGCCGGCACGTCACCATCGCCGCAATAGATCACTTCGCGCAAGGTGGTCGAGTCGCGGCGGAACTGCTCGACCAAGGGGCGAAAGGTCTCGTCGACCAGCAGGATGGTCGAGCCCGAATCGTCCAGCGAATACAAGATCTCGGCCGCCGACCAGCGGATGTTGCACGGGTTCAGCACCCCACCACCCCAGGGCACAGCCATCTGGTATTCAAGGTAGCGGTCGGAGTTGAGCGACAGCATGGCCACGCGATCACCGGTCCGCATGCCGATCTTTTGCAAGGCGCCGGCCAGGCGCGCCACGCGGTCGGCCAGTTGACGGAATGTTCGTTGGCAGTTGCCGAAGCGCACCGCGATGCGGTCGGGGTGTTGCTGCACTGCGCGGTGCAAAGCTTGGGTCAGATACATGATTGTCTCCATCCGGTGCGTGAATTCGCGGCTCTGTTGTCTATGTGGCTTATGGTAGAAACGAGTGACCGAGCCGACCATTGCGCTTTGCATTGATCACATGGCAAAAGACCTCAATCCACCACGCCACGCCTTTTTTGATGCTTTCTCCTCCGGTCACGATCCCGATTGCCCTGGTCCATGGCATGTTGTCCGGCGTGAAGGCCCGCCAGCAGCCCTATGAGGTCTTCCTGGCTGACGCAGGCATCGCCCCGGAGTTGCTCCAGCAGGCTGGCGCACGCGTGACCGCGGACCAGTACGTGGCGCTGTTCCGCTTGTTGATAGAGCGTCTCGACGATGACTTCATCGGCTTCCTGTCGCGGCCGCTCAGGCACGGCAGCTTCGCCATGATGGCGCGCGCCGGAATCAGCGCCCCCACGCTAGAGGTGGCGACACGCCGCATCGCGCACACGCTGCGGTTGCTGCAGGATGACCTCGTGCTGCAGCCTGTGCGCGATGGCGCGCTGGCCGGTCTGGCCCTGCGCTTCACCGATCCGGCGCGGGAATGGCCGGTTTTCCTACATGAAGTGCTGCTGCGCGTCATCTGGCGGCTGCTGACCTGGCTGGCGGGCAGGCGACTGCCTGCGGCACGCTTCGACTTCGCGTTCAAGAGTCCGCCTCACGCCGCCAGCTATGCCAAGGTATTTCCCGGGCCGCTGCAATTCGAGACGCAGCAGTCGGCTGTCTGGTTCGACGTGGCGCGCCTGCAGGACCCGGTGCGGCGGGACGAAGCCGCGCTGCGCGCCTTCCTGCCCGACGCGCCAGCCCATGTCATCCTGCCCCGGCGCAGCGACGAGGAGGCCAGCGCGCGCGTGCGCAGCCATCTGCAGCACACGCAACCCGCGTGGCCCGACCTGGTGGCCACGGCCGAGGCCATGCACATGGCGGCGTCCACCCTGCAACGGCGCCTGGCCAGCGAAGGAACTTCATTCCAGGCCCTGAAGGATGAACTGCGCCGTGACACGGCCATCGTCCGCCTGAACACCAGTGCCGTTCCCCTGGCGACGCTGGCCAGCGAACTGGGGTTTGCCGACAGCGCCGCGTTCCAGCGCGCGTTCAAGGGCTGGACCGGCAGCGCGCCGGGGACCTACCGCCGCGGCGGGGCGTGAGCCAGTAGGGTTTTCCATGCCGGTCAACGCATCCTGTCACCGGCACCCGGCTGAGGCGGGCCGGTTTTTTTCTAGGTAAGCTGCTCGTCATGCAAGCTTTTCACGACATCAATTTCGCTTCCCTGCTGGACACCTTGATCAGCCTCACGGCGGCGTTTGTATTGGGTGGCATCATTGGTCTGGAGCGCCAGTACCGCCAGCGGACCGCCGGACTGCGCACCAATGTGCTGGTGGCGGTGGGCGCGACTATTTTTGTCGACATGGCCAGCACCCTGTTTGGCGCTGAGGGCGCGGTGCGGGTGGTCGCCTACGTCGTGTCGGGCATTGGCTTCCTGGGCGCTGGCGTCATCATGCGCGAAGAAGGCAATGTGCGTGGCCTGAACACTGCCGCCACCCTGTGGTGCTCGGCTGCCGTGGGCGCGTGCACCGGTGCGGGCCTGGTGATCGAGGCGATCATGGGGACGCTGTTTGTGCTGGCGGCGAACACGCTGCTGCGGCCCATCGTTGACCAGATCAACCGCCAGCCGCTCGACGTTACGTCGGCCGAAGTGACCAACACGGTCTACGTTGTGACCGGCAGTGAGCGGCAAAAGGAAGTGCTGGTGGTGCTGGAGCAGGAGCTGGAAGACCTGCACTACCCGACGCGTGGCCTGGAGGTGCAGCCCTTTGGCGACCGCAACGTGAAGATACAGGCCACGCTGGCGGCAACCTCGGTTGATGGCGCCATCATGGACCGCATCGTCGCCCATCTCTCGGCGCTGCCCATGGTGCGCCAGGCCTACTGGAGCGCGAGCACGACCGAGTAGCCAGGCTGCGCGGCAAGCAGGAACCCGCGCTGCCGGGGCCTTTTACACGGCTTTACCTGACTTTGCATTGGCGCCGTCATGCCGCGCCCAGCCTGGTGCGTTCAATGATAACCTCGAATTTAAAGGAGATTTTCATGCCTTACAGGTCTTTGTCGCTGGTACTTGCCAGCGTGGGTGTTGCGGCCTTGCTGTCGGGCTGCGTCGTTGCGCCCATTGGCGCGCGCGCCTATGGCGCCTATCCTGGTCCAGCCGTTTATGCCGAGCCCGCGCCGATCGTGGTGGTGCCTGCGCCTGCCTACTATGGTTATGGTTACCGCGGTCATTGGCGTCCCCGCTACGGGCGCTGAACACGCAATCCTGCGCGCCGCCATAATCAGCGCATGACTGTTCGCGAAATCCTCAAAATGGGCGACCCGCGCCTGCTGCGCATCGCCCCGCCCGTGACCGAATTCGACACGGATGCGCTGCATCTGCTGGTTTCGGACATGTTCGACACCATGCGCTCCGTCGACGGTGCCGGCCTGGCCGCGCCGCAGATTGGCATGGACTTGCAACTGGTGATATTTGGCACTGACCGGGTCAATCCGCGCTACCCCGATGCCCCGCTGGTGCCGCGCACCGTGCTGCTCAACCCCGTCGTCACGCCGCTGGGCGTTGAGGAAGAGAACGACTGGGAGGGCTGCCTTTCGGTGCCTGGTTTGCGCGGCGTGGTGCCGCGCTTCTCGCGCATCCGTTACACGGGCTTCGATCAGTATGGCGACCCGATTGACCGGACGGTGGAGGGCTTTCATGCACGAGTTGTGCAGCATGAGTGTGACCACCTGATCGGCAAGCTTTACCCCATGCGGATACGTGACTTCAGCCGGTTTGGCTACACCGAGGTGCTGTTTCCAGGCATGGACGTTGTCGACGACTAATTTAGGCTCTGATTGCCGTTAAGCCCAATGGGTATCGGCATACTCTACTATTAAAAAAGTAGCGTTTGGACTTCAGTCCTTGAGCGCCTGCAGCAGCTCGGTTTCAATGGCAATCTGCGCCTTGTTGTGCTGCAACTCCGAGCCGTCGATCAGAAAGCTGTCCTCCACGCGCTCGCCCAGCGTGGAGATCTTGGCCAGGAAGATGTTGATGTGATGCCGCGCGAGAACGCGCGCAATCAGATAAAGCAGGCCGACCCGGTCGCTGGCCGACACGCTGAGCAGCCAGCGCTGCGCCTTCTCGTCGGGCCGAAGATCGACGCGGGGCGCCACCGGAAAGCTCTTGACGCGCCTGGAAACGCGGCCCTTGCCCGGCGGCGGCAGCGGGCCCAGCTCTTCAAGGGTTCGGTCCAGGTCGGCCTCGACCATCGACGCCAGCTCGCGATAATGCTCATCGAGGGTCGGGCTGATCACCTGGAAGGTATCGAGCGCATAGCCATTGTTGGCCGTGTGAATCCTGGCATCCTGGATGCTGAAGCCGGCCTGGTCAAAGTAGCCGCAAATGCGCGCGAACAGGTCCGGCGCATCGGGCGTGTAGACCAGCACCTGCATGCCTTCGCCCGCCGACGAACGACGCGCGCGAACAATCGCCTTGGCCGTGCCGACATGGCGCGACAGGTGGCGGGCATGCCAGGCGATGTCGGCGGCTTCATGGCGCATGAAGTAGCTTACGTCCAGCGTGTCCCAGAGCCGCTTGTGCGCCTCGAAGGGCTCGGCGTGCAGGGCAAGCGTGGTGAGAGCCTCGCGTTTGCGGGCCTCGACCTCGGCCATGGCATCGGGCGCGCGGCCGCCCAGCACGCGAAGCGTGTAACGGTAGAGGTCTTCGAGCAGCTTGCCCTTCCAGGCGTTCCAGACCTTGGGGCTGGTGCCGCGAATGTCGGCCACCGTCAGCAGGTAGAGCGCCGTCAGGTAGCGCTCGTTGCCCACGCGCCTGGCAAAGGCCGCAATCACCTCCGGGTCGCTCAGGTCTTCCTTCTGGGCGGTGCGACTCATGCTCAGGTGTTCGCCGACCAGGAATTCGATCAGTCTGGCGTCTTCGGCGGCAATGCCGTGCTGGCGGCAAAACAGGCGCACTTCCTTGCGGCCCAGCTCGGAATGGTCACCGCCGCGCCCCTTGGCGATGTCATGGAACAGCGCGGCAATGAAGAGTATCCAGGGCTTGTCCCAGCCGGCGGCCAGTTGCGAGCACATCGGGTATTCGTGCGAATGCTCGGCCATGAAAAAGCGCCGCATATTGCGCAGCACCATCAGGATGTGCTGGTCCACCGTGTAGACATGAAACAGGTCGTGCTGCATCTGCCCGACGATGTTGCGGAACACCCAGAGGTAGCGGCCCAGCACCGAGGTCTGGTTCATCAGCCGCAGCGCGTGGGTGATGCCCTCGGGCTGCTGCAGGATGCGCCGGAAGGTGTTGCGGTTGACCGGGTCGCTGCGAAACTTGGCGTTCATCACGCCCCTGGCGTTGTACAGCGCCCGCAGGGTGCGCGCCGACAGGCCCTTGATGCCCACCATGGTCTCGTAGACCAGGAAGGTTTCCAGAATCGCGTGCGGCTCGCGCAGGTAGAGATCGTCGCTGGCCACTTCCAGCATGCCCGACTTGTCGTAGAACCGTTCGTTGAGGGGGCGCAGCGGATAGGTGTCGGGGTTCAGCCGCTCCTCGATGTTGAGCAGCAGGATCTGATTCAGCTGCGTCACCGCCTTGGGCGCCCAGTAATAGCGGCGCATCAGCGCGGCGCTGGGCCGGCGCGGCAATTTCCTGGCGTCATCGGTTTCGGCGCGATAACCGAAGGACTCGGCGACCGCCGTCTGCAGGTCAAACACCAGCCGGTCCTCGCGCCGGCCCGAGAGCAGATGCAGGCGCGCGCGTATCAGGCTGAGCAGCGCCTCGTTGGCCTTGATCTGCCGTATTTCAAAAGCCGTTGCCAGGCCGCTTTTGGCCAGCTCGTCCCACGATTTGCCCAGTCCGGCGGCGCGGGCCACCCATAGCACCACTTGCAGGTCGCGCAGGCCGCCCGGCGACTCCTTGCAGTTGGGCTCCAGCGCGTAGGGCGTGTTTTCATACTTGTTGTGGCGCTGGCGCAATTCCAGCGTCTTGGCCACGAAGAAGGCCTTTGGGTCAAGAATCGCTTCAAGCTGCCTCTGCAGGCTGAGGAAATTGGCTCTGGAGCCGGCCAGCAGTCGCATCTCAAGCAGCGAGGTCTGCACCGTGACGTCCTTGGCGGCTTCTTCCACGCAGTCGGCGGCGGTGCGCACGCTGGAGCCTATCTCCAGGCCGCTGTCCCAGCAATTGCTGACGAAGTTTTCCAGCTTGGCCTTCAGGGCCGGATCGGCGTCCAGGTCGACGTCGCCGGGCATGAGCAGCAGCACGTCCACATCGGAGTGGGGAAACAGCTCGCCCCGGCCAAAACCACCGACGCCAAGCAGGCAAAAGTCGGGGGGGAAGTCGGCACGCTGCCAGAGCAGGAGCAGGGTGGCGTCGGTGTGCCTGGCCAGTTTTTTCAGCAGGCTGTGGATGCCGCGGGTGGAGGCGCCGCTTGCGGCCAGAGAGGCGAACAGGGCGGTTTTACCCGCCCGGTATTGTTCGCGCACCTGGCCCAGTTCAGTCACGGGCAAACAGCCTGGCCAGTCCTGAGGGCCTATCAGACAGCGGCGCTGACCGGGCTTGGCGAGCTGGCGGTTAGCGGCACAAAGTCTGGAATCGGCGGGCTGCCGGCGGATAAGGTCAGCACCTCGTAGCCGGTCTCGGTGACCAGTATGGTGTGCTCCCATTGGGCCGACAGCGAGTGGTCGCGCGTCACGATGCTCCAGCCATCTTTCTCGGGGCCGTCCTTGATGTCGCGCTTGCCGGCGTTGATCATGGGCTCGATGGTGAAGATCATGCCGGGCTTGAGTTCTTCCAGCGTACCGGGCCGGCCGTAGTGCAGCACCTGCGGGTCTTCGTGGAACTTCTGCCCTATGCCGTGGCCGCAAAACTCGCGCACCACGGAAAATCCGTTTTTCTCGGCAAAAACCTGGATGGCATGGCCAATGTCGCCCAGTCGCGCGCCCGGCTTGACGCGCATGATGCCGTGCCACATGGACTCATAGGTGATGTGGCAAAGCCGCTTGGCGGCAATCGAGCAGTCGCCTATCAGGTACATGCGGCTGTTGTCGCCGTGCCAGCCGTCCTTGATGACGGTCACGTCGACGTTGACGATGTCGCCTTTTTTCAGCAGCTTGTCGTTGGGAATGCCGTGGCAGACCTGGTGGTTGACCGAGGTGCACAGCGACTTGGGGTAGGGCACGTAGCCCGGCGGCTGGTAGTTGAGCGTGGCGGAAATCGAGCCCTGAAGCGCCATGCATTCCGAGGCCAGGCGGTCGATTTCGTTGGTAGTGATGCCCGGTTTGATGAAGGGCGTGATGTAGTCCAGCACCTCGGAGGCGAGCTTGCCAGCCACGCGCATGCCCTCAACACCTTGAGCGTCTTTGTAGGTAATCGTCATGCGGCAATTATCTCAGAGGCCGCTTTGCCCTGAAGCTGACGCGCCCATCCCGGCGCCGGCCGCCGTGCCGGCGGGCAACCGGGCTAAAATCCCGGGTCCGCACCTCCGGGCCCATTCAGCGTCCGGGGCGTGTGCTGATTTCAACCCAGACAGCCCATTTTTCAGGCCCCCAAGTGACCCTGCACATTACCCACTTCGAGGGCAGCAACGCCCTGAGCAGTTTTCGCGTTCAGCAGCTTTTGCCCCGTTTGCAGGGCATACACGAGAAGATTGCTGCCGTTTCGGCGCGCTTCGTTCACATCGTGAGCTCGGGCGCCGCGCCGGACGCGGGCCTGAGCAGCCAGCTGGCGGCCCTGCTGAGCTACGGCGAGCCTTATACGGGCCTGGTGGACGGCCCGCTGATCGTGGTGACACCGCGTTTCGGCACGGTTTCGCCCTGGGCCTCCAAGGCGACCGACATTGCCCACAACTGCGGTTTTGCCGTCAAGCGCATAGAGCGTCTGGTCGAGTACCGCCTGACGCTCAAATCAGGCCTGCTTTCCAAAAGCGTGCTGTCGGCCGAGCAGTTTGAGCGCGTGGCCGCGCTGCTACATGACCGCATGACGGAAAGCGTGGTGTTTGACCGCGCGCAGGCGGCCCAAGGGCTTTCCACCGAACTGCAGGGCGCGCCACTGCAGACCATAGCCGTGCTCGCCGGCGGCCAGGCTGCGCTGGAGCGCGCCAACAACGAGTTCGGCCTGGCGCTGGCGGCTGACGAGATCGACTACCTGGTCAAGGCCTTCACACAATTGCAGCGCAACCCGACCGATGTCGAGCTGATGATGTTTGCGCAGGCCAACAGCGAGCACTGCCGCCACAAAATCTTCAACGCCGACTTCACGATTAACGGCGCGGCGCAGGACATGAGCCTGTTTGCCATGATCCGCAACACCGAAAAGCTCAACCCACTGCACACGGTGGTGGCGTATTCCGACAACGCCTCCATCATGGAAGGCGCGAAAATCCAGCGTTTTCATGCCAAATCGGCCTCTGGTCCAGTAAATACAGCCTCTTCTAGCTATCAAATTTATAGTTCCTCCGATGACGTGCTGACGCATGTGCTGATGAAGGTCGAGACGCACAACCACCCGACTGCGATTTCGCCCTTTCCCGGCGCCTCCACCGGCGCGGGTGGCGAGATTCGTGATGAGGGCGCGACCGGCCGCGGCTCCAAACCCAAGGCTGGCCTGACCGGCTTTACGGTGTCAAAACTGTTTGATGGCGACTACGGCAAGCCCGATCACATCGCCAGCCCGCTGCAAATCATGACCGAGGGCCCACTCGGCGGCGCGGCCTTCAACAACGAATTCGGCCGGCCCAACCTGGCGGGCTACTTTCGCGAGTACGAGCAGACCGTGGGCGGCGAGCGCTGGGGCTACCACAAGCCCATCATGATTGCCGGCGGCGTCGGCACGATTGATGCCGAACTCACTCACAAGATTTTGTTCCCCGCCGGCACGCTCTTGATTCAGCTCGGCGGCCCCGGCATGCGTATCGGCATGGGCGGCAGCGCGGCCAGCTCCATGGCCTCCGGCGCCAATGCGGCCCACCTCGACTTTGACTCGGTGCAGCGCGGCAACCCTGAAATCGAGCGTCGGGCACAGGAAGTCATCAACCAGTGCGCGCAGCTGGGCCAGGCCAATCCGATTCTGGCGATTCACGACGTGGGCGCGGGCGGCCTGTCCAACGCCTTCCCCGAGCTGGTCAACGACGCCGGGCGTGGTGCGCACTTCGATTTGCGCGCCGTCAAGCTCGAAGAAAGTGGCCTGAGCCCTAAGGAAATCTGGAGCAACGAAAGCCAGGAGCGCTACGTGATGGCGATTGCGCCGGCGTCGCTGGCGCAATTCGAGGCCTTTTGCGAACGCGAGCGCTGCCCGTTTGCCGTGATTGGCGTGGCCACGGAAGAAAGGGAACTGATCGTCACGGATGATGGGTTGAGGGGGGCGGACGCGCGCCGCGCAGGGCCGCCCCAAGCAAGCGCAGCCCCCTCGGGGGGCAGCGAACCACACGCAGTGGGGAGCGTGGGGGCTCCAGTCCACATGCCCATGAACGTGCTGTTGGGCAAGCCGCCCAAGATGCACCGTGACGTGAGCACCGTGGCGCGCCCCGTCCAGCCGCTGGTTCTCACCGGCGTGGACCTGCAAAAAAGCGCGATCGCCGTGCTCAGCCATCCGACGGTGGCGTCCAAGCGTTTCCTGATCACCATTGGCGACCGCACCGTCGGTGGCCTGACGCACCGCGACCAGATGGTCGGCCCCTGGCAGGTGCCGGTGGCCGATTGCGCCGTGACGCTGGCCGACTACCAGGGCTTTGGCGGCGAGGCCATGAGCATGGGCGAGCGCACGCCGCTGGCCGTGAGCAACGCGGCGGCCTCGGGCCGCATGGCGGTGGCCGAGGCCATCACCAACCTGCTGGCCGCGCCCATCGAGCTGCCGCGCGTGAAGCTTTCGGCCAACTGGATGGCCGCCTGCGGCGAGCCCGGCCAGGACGCCGCGCTGTACGAGACCGTCAAGGCCGTCGGTATGGAGCTGTGCCCGGCGCTGGGCGTGTCGATTCCGGTCGGCAAGGATTCGCTGTCCATGCGCACGGTCTGGCGTGAAGGCGACGAGGCCAGGAAAGTCACCTCGCCGGTCTCGCTGATCGTCAGCGCCTTTGCCACGCTGCTTGATGTGCGCGGCACGCTGACGCCCGAGCTGAACACGGTGGAAGCCGATACCACGCTGATCCTGATCGACCTGGGCAAGGGCAAGAACCGCATGGGCGGCTCCATCCTGGCGCAAAGCCTGGCGCTGGAGGGCGGCGAGGTGCCGGACCTGGACGATCCGCAAGACCTGGTGAATCTGGTCAACGCCATCAACGCCCTGCGCGCGCAGGGCCGGGTGCTGGCCTACCACGACCGCAGCGACGGCGGCCTGTTTGCCAGCGCCTGCGAAATGGCTTTTGCCGGCCATGTCGGCGTGTCGCTCAATGTGGACATGCTGCTGCTCGAAGGCGACGGCATCAGCGACAGCCGCATGGACGCCGGCGACAGCAAGAACTGGGCAACGCAGGTCGGCGGCCGCCGCGAGGAGCTGACGCTGAAAGCGCTGTTCAACGAAGAGCTGGGCGCCGTGATCCAGGTGCGCACCGAGTTGCGCAACGAGGTCATGCAGACCCTGCGCGAGCACGGCCTGTCCAGATTCAGCCACTTCATCGGCAAGACGCGTCCGCAGCATGCCTCGCTCGAAGTCGGCAAGGGCGAAGTCCAGATATGGCGCGACACCAAGGCGGTTTTCAAGGCCCCGCTGCAGGACTTGCACCAGGTCTGGGATTCGGTGAGCTGGAAGATCTGCCAGCAGCGCGACAACCCGCTGGGCGCCGATGCCGAGCACGCGCTAGCGGGCAATCCCGCTGACCCCGGCCTGCATGTGCACCTGAGCTTCAAGCCCGGTCAGGCGCCTGCGGCACCGGCGCTGATGCTGTCCCGCCCCAAGGTGGCGGTGCTGCGCGAGCAGGGCGTCAACTCGCATGTGGAGATGGCCTATGCCTTCACGCAAGCCGGTTTCGAGGCCTTCGACGTGCACATGACCGATCTGCAAAGCGGCCGCGCCCGGCTGGCCGATTTTGCCGGCCTCGTGGCCTGCGGCGGCTTCAGCTATGGCGACACGCTGGGCGCGGGCATTGGCTGGGCACGCTCCATCACCTTCAATCCGGCGCTGGCCGACCAGTTCAAGGCCTTCTTTGGCCGCGGTGACACCTTTGCGCTGGGCGTGTGCAACGGCTGCCAGATGTTTGCCGAGCTGGCCGACATCATTCCGGGGGCTCAGGCCTGGCCGCGCTTCACCACCAACCGCAGCGAGCGCTTCGAGGCGCGCCTGAGCCAGGTGGAAGTGCTGGAGTCACCCAGCCTGTTCTTTGCCGGCATGGCCGGCAGCCGCCTGCCGATTGCCGTGGCGCACGGCGAGGGTTATGCCAATTTCGCCCAGCGGGGCGACGCCTCAAAAGCGATTGCCGCCATGCGTTTCACCGACAACCATGGTCAGCCAACCGAAGCCTATCCGGCCAACCCGAACGGCAGCGCAGGCGGCCTGACGGCGGTGACCACGCTGGATGGCCGCTTCACCGCCATGATGCCGCACCCCGAGCGCGTGTTCCGCAACATCCAGATGAGCTGGACCAGCCTGGACAAGAGCCAGCTCAGCCCGTGGATGCAGTTGTGGCGCAACGCGCGCAAGTGGGTGGACTGAACGCCTGAAACGGAAAAAGCGCAAGCTGCTATATTAAAAATAGCAGCCTGTGCCCGTACTGAAAGGACTTGAGGCTTATTTGACGCTTAAACGCTGCTCCAGCCAGTGCTCCGCACCCGGCGCCAGCGCAATCACGTCCGGCCCGGCATTGGCCGCCTCGATGCAGAAAAAACTCTGCCAGCCGTCATCGGGCAGGTCGTCGATCCGGCTCGTCCCCTCGCGGCCCGGGTTCCACACCACCACCGACTCGCTGCCGCGTGTCTCGATCACGATACGGCGTTGCCAGACCGGGTCGCGCAGGGTGTAGCACGCATGCCGCGCGGCGCCCGGATGGTGGTAGATGCGGTCGCAGGCCTGGGCCAGGGCAAACGGGACGCGCTGAACGTCAGACGCCATGCCCCGCAGCTTGTCCTGGTAGGCCAGGTCAAGCAGGCCATCGATATCGATCCGCGTTGCGTCGCCCACCGCAAAGTAGCTGTGCAGCGCCTGCGTCAGCGGGAATGCCTCGCTGCCCAGGTTGCGGGTATGAAGTGTCTGGCTCAGGCCTTGGCCCAATGTGATGCGCAGGCTCGCCTGCAGGCCGGGAGCCAGCGTGGCGAGCAGCTTGTCATCGTGAGGGCGCAGGCTCAGGCTGATTTCTTCGTCGCTGCTGCTGTGAATCGCGCTGATTTCCCAGGGATTGACGCGCGCCGGGCCATGCTGCAGTGCGCTCTCAGGCATTCCCTGCTTGGCAAACCACGGCCAGCACACCGGCACGCCGCCGCGGATGGCGGCGGGTTCTGGCAGCGCCCGGGGCGAAAGCCAGAACACATCGCGCTGACCCGCAGGGATCCATGACAGCAGATGCGCACCGTGCAGCGCCAGGATGGCCGTGCCATGGCGGGTTCTGAGTTGCAGTGCGGCGTGGCCGGCATGCTGGCAGGTGGTGATTTGGGCGGGTAGTTGCATGGCTTGAATTATGGCGAGGCGCTGGTGCAGGCAGGCGAATGGCGTAATAAACCTATTTTCGGCAGTTAGCGCGACGTAAACGGGCTGCAAGCTAGACTGCAAGCCAGTTTCAACGGATTTTCGGAGGTCACCAAATGGGTGAAGCCAAACGGCGTCAACTTCT
>JBKJKI010000099.1:0-7874 GCA_046597475.1 Polaromonas sp.
GAACAAGCCGCGCTACCTGATGGGCGTGGGCACGCCGGAAGACCTTGTCGAGGGCGTGGCGGCCGGCGTCGACATGTTCGACTGCGTGATGCCGACCCGCAACGCGCGCAACGGCCACATGTTCACGCGCTTTGGCGACCTGAAAATCCGCAATGCGCGCTACAAGAACGACGAAGCGCCTGTGGACAGCAGCTGCGGCTGCTACACCTGCAAGGGGCGGACGATGGCCGACGGCACAACATCGGGCGGTTTCAGCCGCGCCTACATGCACCACCTGGACCGCTGCGGCGAGATGCTGGGCCCCATGCTCAGCAGCATCCACAACCTGCACTACTACCTCAACCTGATGCAGGAAGTACGCGATGCGCTGGACGCGGGTCGCTTTGGCGAGTTCGTCCTCCGGTTCAAGGCCGACCGGCAGCGTGGGGTCTGAGTCGTGAACATCCAGCTGCAGCGCTTTATCGACCGCTGGGCCGGCATTCCGCTGTGCGCCGCCGTCTCTGCCATCGATGCGCTGGTGCGCCTCGTCAAACCGGCGCCCCGCGCGCAAGCGCCACGCGCCATCGTGGTCATCCTGCTGTCCGAAATGGGCAGCCTGGTGCTGGCCAACGACATGTTTGCGCGGCTGAAGGCACGCTACCCGGATGCGCCGCTGCACGCCCTGCTGTTTCGCAAGAACCGCGAAATCCTCGACCTGATGCAGGTGATGGACCCGGCCAGGGTGCACACGGTGGATGACAAATCGCTGTTCGGCCTGCTGTCCAGCCTGTGGCAGGCGATCCGCGAGCTGCGCCGCGCGAATGTCGATGTCGCGATCGACTGCGAGCTGTTCTCGCGCATCAGCAGCCTGCTGTCTTATGCCAGCGGCGCCGCGGTACGCGTGGGTTTTCACCGCCATACGCAGGAAGGCCTGTACCGCGGCTCGCACATCAACCGGCGCGTGCCCTACAACCCCTATCACCACATCAGCGCGCAGTTTTTGACGCTGGCCCGGGCGATTGACTCGACCGCCGTGCCCAAGTCCAAGCTGCCGGTGGTCAGCACGCCCAAGCCGCCGCCCCATGTGCCGCTTGACGCAGCGCTGATTCAGGGCATCCAGGGCCGGCTGGCGCAGGACTTCCCCGCCATTGCCGGGCGGCCGCTGGTGCTGGTCTACCCCGGCGGCGGCATTTTGCCGATTCGCGCCTGGCCGCTGGCCTCCTACACCACGCTGTGCGAAGGTCTGGTCGCCGACGGCTGCGCCGTGGCGGTGATCGGCCTGAGAGACGACCAGGCGCTGGCGCAGCAGTTAGTCGCGCAGGTTCAGGCTGGCATTGATCAGCGGAAGAACGCGAGCGGACGCAGCGAAGGGCCGCCCCGAGCAAGTCCAGCCCCCTCGGGGGGCAGCGAACTACACGCAGTGAGGAGCGTGGGGGCGATAGTTGACCTGACCGGCTACACGCGCTCGATATCCGAGCTGCTGGCGCTATTTCATGTGGCGCGCCTGCTGGTCACCAACGATGGCGGCCCGGGCCAGTTTGCCGCGCTCACGCCCATCTGGACGCTGATGCTGTTTGGCCCCGAAACACCCGCCTTGTACGCGCCGCTCACGCCCAGGTGTTATTCGTTTTACAGCCAGTGGCCCTGCTCGCCCTGCCTGACCGCCTACAACCACCGCTCCTCGTATTGCGATGGCGACAACCAGTGCCTCAAGGTCATCGCACCTGAGGCCGTGCTGGCCAAGGCTCGTGAATGCCTGGCGGCCTCCTGATTCGCCCTGACAGCTGCCCCTGCTGATGTCCACCCTGCGCAACCTTGCCGAAGCGGTCATACGCCGCCTGCCCGAGCGCCTGCAGCCCATGGCGCGCTGGCGCTTCATCAAGTTTGGCGCGGTCGGCGCGAGCGGCACGGTCATCAACATCGCCGTGCTGTATGTGGCGCAGGAGTATTTGCTGCGCGGCATTGCCGACTTTCACACCCGGCTCAACTACTCGATCGCGCTGGCGATCACGCTGGCCACCATCAGCAATTTCTACTGGAACCGGCGCCTGACCTGGCGCGACCGCAAGCACGAGGTTCACCACTCTGCGGCTTTTCTGTTTTCCAAGTATGTGATGGCGGCGGCGCTGTCAATCGTGATCCAGTCGCTGCTGACCAAGTGGCTGGCCAACTACCTGCACTATCTGGTGGCCAACGTGATTGCCATTGTGATCGCCAGCGTGGCCAATTTTCTCGCCAACGACCGCCTCACGTTTCGCCGCCACCGCCTGAAACCGCCCGCCGCGCCAGCCGCCGGCGACGGGAACGATGGCGGCACTTCCCCCTCCAATCCCCATGACAAGCCCTGAAAAACCCCAGCCCCGCATTCCCGTTCACCTGGTCTGGCTGGGCTTGGCAATCGCCGTGGCGCTGGGCTATCTTTTCGGTCTGGGCGGCGACCACATTCCGCGCAACGGCGACGAGCTGGTCTATGCCAACATTGCCCGCATGACCGCCGAAACCGGCCACTGGCTGCCGCTGGTCAGCGCCTGGGACTTCATGCGCAACACCAAGCCACCGCTGCTGTTCTGGCAGGCCATGGTGGCCGGTGGCTGGGGCGAGCACTGGACGCTGCTGCGCCTGCGCCTGCCCAGCCTGGCCTACACCTGGGGCATTACGCTGATGGTGGGCCTGCTGACCTGGAAAACCGTTCGCGGCGAAGCGCCAGCACAGGGCAGCGCGCCAGCGGCGGATCAACAAAACCGCCGCGCCATGAGCCTGGGCGCGATTGCCGCCCTGGTCTACCTGTCCTTTTTCACAACCTACCGCTACGGCCGCCCTTTTCTCACCAGCGCGTCCGAGACCTTCTGGTTGTTTGGCGTGTTTTTTGCGCTGGCCTGGTCACCCGCCAAACTGATGGCATCACGCTGGAAGTTTCCGCTGATGGCCGGGCTGGCGCTTGGCATTGGCTGCCTCTACAAGTCATTTGCCATGGTGGTTCCGGTCGGCTTTGGCCTGGCGCTGTGCTACCAGATGGTGGGGGCGAAGCTGGCGCCGTGGAGGGTCTGGCGGCCCGGCGTGGTGCCCGATGCGCTCAAGGTGCTGGCCATCTGCCTGCTTGGGCTGGCGGTGTTCGGCCTGTGGTTTGCGGTTGACCCGCAGCCGGGCGAGGTCTGGCGCGAGTTTGTCGTCGGCGAGAACGCCGGCAAGATGAACTCCTCAAAAGGCTATTTCAGGGCCGCCCTGAGCGGCAGCGGCGGCGTGCTGACCATACTGACGGGCTATTTTTCCAATGCGCTGTTTCTGCTGCCGCTGTCGATAGGCGCCATGGTGGCGGCCTGGCGCGCCTGGCGCCAGCGCCGAGGCACGGCACAGAGCGTCAGCGCCGCCGAGAAAATCATGTGGCTGTGGATGCTGGCGCTGGCGCTGGTGTTCATGCTGCCGACGCAGCGCTCGACCCGCTACCTGATTCCGGCCATGCCGGCGCTGGCGGTGGTGATGGCGCTGTACTGGGAGCGCATTGGCCGCATCTGGTTCAGCCTGACGCTGCTCGTCTGCATGATAGGCGTGCTGGCGATGGGCCTGATCGGCTATGGCGCCGTGCGCGCCACGCAGACCACCTGGATTTACTCGCCGCTGTTCTGGCTCTTCCTGGCCGGCTCGGCCCTGGCCTGCGCCATCGGCATGTTCAAGAAGAGCTGGACCCGACCGCTCACCGCGCTCGCCGGCTTTGCCGTGGTGTTTGCGCTGGCCTGGGTGACCGAGCCCTTCAACGGTGAGATGGGGCGCTTCCGGCCCGAGACCAATGCGCTACTCAAAGGGCAGACGGTGCAAGTGCCAAGCAATTTCAACGGCCATTTCGAGCGCTACGAATTCATCATTCCGCGCGCCAAAATCGTCTCCTACTTTGCCGAGCAGCCGGTGGATTACGCCGATGTCGAGGCCTTGTTCAAGACCAGCCGCTATGTGCTGGTGCAGCGCCGCATCGGCCAGGCGCCCTGCACGCAGTGCCGGATTCTGGATGAGCGCTGGGACCTGCGCTCGCGCCAGGACGAGAACGACGGCACCATGGCGGCCTTCAAGACACCAGAGACCTACTGGTACGCCAAGGAATACCTGGTCGAGCCGCTGGCGCCTTGATGCAGCCCTGAAACCCTGGCGGCAGGGCAAAATCAACAATCCCACCCACAAGGAGTTGAAGATGCAATACCGCCGCCTCGGAAGCAGCAACCTGAAAGTCTCCGCCCTGTGCCTGGGCACGATGATGTTCGGCAAGCAGACGGCGCTGGAGGACGCGGCCAGCATCGTCGCCTCGGCGCGCGAGCATGGCCTGAACTTCATGGACACCGCCGACGTCTACAACCAGGGCCAGTCCGAGCGCGATGTGGGCCAGCTGCTCAAGGGCCAGCGCGAGCACTGGGTACTGGCCAGCAAGCTGGGCAACCCGGTCAGCCAGGCCGTCAATGAAGGCCACTACTCGCGCCGCTGGCTGATCCAGGAAACCGACGCCATCCTGGCGCGGCTGCAGACCGACTACCTGGACATTCTTTACCTGCATCGCGACTACCACGAGGCCAACCTCGAGGAAGCCGTGCGCGCGCTGGGCGACCTGATACGCGCCGGCAAGATCCGGAGCTTCGGCCTGTCGAACTTTCGCGGCTGGCGCATTGCCGAAGTCGTACGCCTGTGCAAGGAGGTGGGTGTGCCGCCGCCGGCCGTGTGCCAGCCCTACTACAACCTGCTCAATCGCGGGCCTGAAACCGACATCCTGCCGGCTTGCGGCCACTACGGCCTGGGCGTGGTGCCCTACAGCCCGCTGGCGCGCGGCGTGCTGACCGGCAAATACCCGCCCGGCCAGCCGCCGGCCGAGGGCACGCGCGCCGGCAGCGGCGACAAGCGCATCCTGGAAACCGAGTTCCGCGATGAATCGCTGCTGATTGCCCAGACGCTCAAGGCGCGCTGCGAGGCCCGCGGCATACTGCCCGGCCACTTTGCCGCCGCCTGGGTGCTGGCCAACCCGCTGGTCAGCGCGGTCATCGTCGGCCCGCGCACGCTGGCGCACCTGGAAGACGTCTACGGCGCGCTGGAGCTGACGCTGACGGCGGAGGACGAGGCTTTCGTCAATGCGCTGGTGGTGCCGGGACATGCCTCCAGCCCGGGCTACAACGACCCCAGCTATCCGTTTTTTGGCCGGCCGGTGTGAGTCGAGCGGCCTTCTGTTTGCTATTTTTTTAATAGCTAACTATAGCCGTACGATATGGGCTTTGCGCTGTTTTCGTTGAAAACGGCAATTCAGCCAGGTTTTTGGCGCCCGGACGCTCAGGCCGGAGCGCTGCCCGGCGCGGGCGGCGGCCTGCGCCGCTCGCCGCTGGCGCCACAGGCGTGGCAGAATCTGGCAAACGCGTTCTTGCGCGTGCTGCAGGGAAGGCAGTGATCAAACAGCCCGATGCCGCAATGCGGACAAAAATCGATGTCGGGGTTTTTCAGGTCCACCGGCCGTTCGCAGCCCGGGCACACCGCTTTTGACAGCCGCGCCAGCGCCGTGTCGTAGCTCAGCTCCTCGCGGCGCTGCGCATCGGGCAGCTGCTCGGCGAGCTTTTGTCTTTCCAGGTAGCGGTTCAGCGACACGATGGCCTGCCGACCCACCAGCACCGTCAGCACAATGCCGACGACGTAGCGCACGTAGCCGCCGTAGCTTGGCAGGTAGGGCACCAGCTCGACAAAAAATGCGAACAGGGCAAAAATGATGAAGCCCCAGACGAAGGGCCACCAGGTGCTCTTGCGCTTTTTCGCGAACAGCCAGCCGGCCACCGCCAGCAGCGGCAGGGTCAGCGCCAGGCGGTACAGAAAGACCCGCAATTCGACGCGGCGCTGCCCGGCGTCAAGCAGCTTGCGCGCCGCCACTTCCATTTCACCGAGCTTGCGCCGCTCCCGCTCAACGGTCTGCCGCGCGTCAAGCGCCGCCTGGTGCTGGGCCTCAACCGCCACGCCCGCCGCCCGTTCTCGCTCTTTCAGCCCATCGAGCGCCCGGGTGCGCGCCACCAGTTCGGTGTCCTGCCCTGCAAGTTGCGTGGCCTGTCGCGTGGAGAGCCAGTTGTCAAAGGTCTCGCGCGCGGCCGCCGAATCGGCCTGCGCCGACCGGCGCTTGAGTTGCGCCTGCTGCAGCGCGGTTTCAGCGTTCTGCCCGGCGATCTCTGCGTTTTTGATGGTCCGGCGCAAGCTGCCGGTGACGGCGGGGTCCATGAAGTCGTCAAGCGACAGGCGCTTCTCCACTTGGGGCAGGTCGCCCACCACCGTTGCGCCGAGTCCGATCAGAAACCCGGCAAACACCAGCGCGACCAGCCACAGGCCGCGGTGCATCCATTTTTCTGTCAATCGCAAGCCTTTGGCCATGCTGGAGTTCCTTCTTGTTGAAATAAAGCGCCCTGTTGATCACGGCTTGCCCACGGTGAGCGACTTGCCGGCCGGCGTCCTTTGAGCACGCCGCAGCCAGCAGAACACCGGGTCCACCGCCAGGGTCCCCACCCGGTACAAGCAGCGTTTTTGTCTGACCCAAGTCAGCTTTCTGGAAACTACCGCCCATGGTCGACCGTCTTTATCTTTTCCGGCATTCCCCGGACACCTTCTTCACCCTTTGGGAAAGCAAGAGTTTTCAACCACTGCTGCTGCGCTTGACCTCTGTCAAGGACCCCGTCTTTTACAAGCCTAGGATAAGTATGCAGGTTTGTACCCGGTCGCATGTTCGAGACGCCACATACGGGGGGTCAAAGCCTGCGGTAGTCGTTGAATGGCGAGCCCACCAAGTCTCTAAAAACACTAAAAGGAAAAACCCATGAAAGTCCTAAGCCTCATGACTACTGCACTCCTCGGTGCCGGCTTGGTCACTGCCCTGCCCCCCGTTTTCGCACAGACACTGAAAAAAATTGCCGACAGCAACAAAATCACCGTGTCTTACCGCGAATCATCTGTTCCCTTCAGCTACCTGCTCAGTCCGACCAAAGCCGTGGGCTTTGCCGTGGAACTGACAGATGCCATTGTCGACGACGTGCGCAAGAAGCTCAAAAAGCCAAACCTGGAAGTTGCCCGCATCCCCGTGACGGGACAAAATCGCATTCCCTCGCTTGTCAATGGCACCTACGATCTGGAGTGCGGATCGACCACCAACAACGCCGCGCGCGGGAAAGAGGTGTCTTTTGCGATCAGCCATTTCTATACCGGCACGCGCTTGCTGGCCAAGAAAGCATCGAACATCAGGAACTACGGCGACCTGAAGGGTAAAACGGTCACGACCACCGCCGGCAGCACCAACGAAAGGGTATTACGCAAGTACGGCGCCGACAACAACCTGGAGATGCAGATACTTCTGGGTAAAGACTATGACGACTCCTTGAAGCTGGTTGAAGACGATCGCGCCGTGGCCTTTGCGATGGACGACATCCTGTTGTTTGGGCTGAGGGCCAACTCCAGAGACCCAGCCTCGCTGGAGGTCGTTGGCGACACGCTACAGGTGGAGCCCTACGGCTGCATGCTGCGCAAGGATGACCCCGAGTTCAAAAAACTGGTTGATGGAACGCTCACCAGGCTGATGAGATCGGGCGAATTCACCAGGCTGTATTCCAAGTGGTTTGAGTCGCCAATTCCGCCCAAAGGCATGAACCTTGGCATGCCCATGAGTGAAAAACTCAAGCAGAACCTCAAGGCGCTTAGCGACCAGCCTGCGCTCTAGAACACGCTGAAACCCCTGAGTGCGTTGATCTGCAAAATTGGAGCTGGTGATCAGGATCCAATTGACGAAGGGAAGCCTCCGCGATATCCAGGTTGTAGGCTGCCGCTGGAGGTCGCGGCGCGGAATGACTTGACCCCGTCCGATCTCAGTTTCCATCGCGCACGGCAAACAACGCCCAACAAGGCCGGGC
>JBKJKI010000241.1:0-20038 GCA_046597475.1 Polaromonas sp.
CTGGCGTCTTCCCTACACCCAAGCGAGAAGAACTCCGGACCTCATGGCCCATCGTGCCGCAATAGATGCCATAGCTCACATCGCCCCATGGATATTGGGAAGGCGGCCTTCGCAGTAGCTCGCGAAATGTCCAAGCCAGGTCGACTATCTGCAGTCGGGAGTGGACGCCTCGTGGACGCAGGCCATCATCATCCCTGCACACCCTGAGATAGGTGGCGAGATGTAAGGGTTTTATTTGGTCATATGCCGTTACGCCGTGGTCTCTCAACCACCGCAATATGGGGCCAGCGTTGACTGCAGCGATTAAAGCAGTCCTTGCAATCGCTGCTGCGTATCCTGGCCGCCCAGTTTTGAACCAAGCGTAAATCGCCGATTTGGTATCGCTCAGTAAATCCGAAGGTAGGTCAGAGGGCCAAACGATAGCCTTCATCGATTCCGGCACGTTGGACTGCTCAAAGTAGGGGCTTAAGTCCCAACGAGCATCTCCAAACCGACTCAAAACGTGCTCGCTGCCATCATCATCATGAACGGAGCTGACCACCGCGTGGGTCATATCCTCCCATTGATCGGCACCGATCTCTGCGGAGTTGAACGCTGCATCAAGCACGCGGGCCTCCGTTTCTGTTGACAGCAGTCTTGATGCGCGCAGCCCAGAACGGATGTGGCGACGTTGCCGCCATCACCTTTGCCTTTGAAACGACTGAAGCAGAGAACCTGGCAGATGTGAACGAGTCAATTAGCGCGACAAGGCGACGTCGGTGGTCGCGCCACTCCCCCATGTCGGGGCCACTCATATAGTCAATTTCCACCCTCATAAATTCTTGGAAGCTGAAAAGTCGGTGCAAATCCTTGATGCTGCCGACAACAACATAAGTTGGGCAGGTTAAGCACTCGGTGAAGCGGTCGCATTGATCGATACCGTTTCGAGGTGCGCGACTACCGTGCATTGAGTTTGCGCAGCGGCCTACAGGAGTGTTTTGAACCGTAGCGCGGATGGAGATGGGCATCGCGACTTTCGGCTCGGGATCGTTGCCACGCAGAATTTCTGGCAAGGCCAGTCCTACAAATCGCGCAGCCTCTTCCTTCATGTCGTCTGTGAGTCGCAGGTAATGGTAGTCGGCGACTGCTGGCGTGTGGCCAACGGCGGCGGCCACTGCGATCAGATCTCCGTCGCTGAGCCTCCAAAGTTTGGACTCCATGGTCTTTCGAAGTCTCTGGACAGTCGGCGTCATGGACATGCCATCGTCTCCCTGGAGGCTGTGTCGCTTAGCAAATGCGGCTGCACAGGCATTCAGCCGGGACTGGGTGAGCGCCAATATCCTGCCCGCATACCTATGCGACTTTGATCGGTAGAGCCACAGGCGGCCCTGCAAGTCGGATGCGGCATCGACGACAAGATGCTCCGTCCTGTCAATCACGCCCCTCAAAACGGCGACGCCATCAAAGGGGATCACAGCTGTTGAAGAGCTGACTTCACCTTCTCGCAATGGTTGAATTTGCGACCCACGGCCACGCCGCTTGAATGTGCTCATCACCATCATGTTGGGCATGAGTGGATTGTTCGATAGGCAAGTGCGCGAGGCCTCTAGCAAAGGCGTGGTGTTTATCCCGGTTCGCAGTGCGATGACCAACAGGGACACAGTCAATGCCTCAGAATCGGGCCCGACAAACTCGCCACGGTGTATGGCAATCAAGTCCCTCTTCAAGGCCTGAGCCAATCGGGCCGTTTCACTTTGCGATAGTGCTTTGGCGGGTTGAATGTGTGTCCGGCGCGTGCTAAATGGTCTGACAGGAAACAATGTTTCAGGACGCCGCGCAATCAGTTCGTGATCGCACATCCACTCCCATATTGGTTTCACCTGGCCATACACCGAGTGTTTCGAGTTCGAGAAGGGATACCTGTGCGTCAGCCACACTACGAACTGACAGACGTGCTCCGGCGTCAAGTCCGCTGGACTTGACGGGCCATGGTTAGCTTCGAGAAATTCGAACCAGCGGGGCAGCCCAGATCCTGCCCATGCAAGCAAAGTTCGTGCTGCGACTGAGCCGGACTTCAACTTGGAGCGCAAGGCGTCCAGGCTCCCCCAGACCCAAGCGTCGTAGCCTTTACCCAGGCACGACGTAAAGTTAAAACGCCTGTTTTCAGCAGCGCCGACTTTCAGGTCAAAAACTGCCATGCGCCGGTTGTCCACATCGGTCGCTAACGCCAGTGGTTCCTCCGTCGATGTTGGCCGCGGATCTATGTAAGACTTGGGCTTCCTCACGACATAGCCTTGATACCGAAGAGCCCGTCAATGAAGTCCTCATGCTGCAAAATCAGTTGGGCCTCTAACTGATTGATGAGGTGGAGATATTCAGCCGTGGTTTGCACGTCCGAATGACCGAGACGATCCCGAACATAAAGCAAGGGTTCGCCCATGAAATCGGGGCGTTTGCGCAGCGCTGCCAGGGTGTAAGTCGCATAGGTGTGGCGCAACATGTGCGCCGTCACGGGGAAGCCCACACGCCTGGACAGTTCTGAGAATATACCAACCAGACTGGTTCTAGCGATTTCAGAACCAAATGCGCTGAGCACAAGGGACTGTGAATTGCCCACGCTCTTTGCTGCTCTGACTTCCCGCTCCAGTGTCTTGTAGGCGGCCATCTCTTCCATGAGCGCCCACGGAACATCGACCGACCTCGGCCGATTGAACTTTATGTCCATTTCCTGCGGATTCAGATCCACACGAATGACCTGGCCCCGTACCAGATCCTTTCGACTAGAAGGGCTGAACGCATACTTGGCAGGGAAGGTTCGGGCTTCACAGGACCGCAGTCCTGATCGCAACATCAACTCAAACAGAATCCGATGGCTCGGATTGGAGAGATGGCAGCGGCAGACCTGAACTTGAGCGGCGGTGAGAAATTTGATGGGCGAACGGTGTTCCCTGAGCAGGACAGATGCGCGTTCGACCAATTGGGTGCCGCGCTGAACATGGGCCAGCATGCCTTGCTGTCGATGGCTGCGGACCTGACGATACGAGAACGGCAAGGCTGAGATGAACCCACGATGGGCGGCCCATTCATAAAACCGCACGACCAGCGCAAGTCGTTTGTTGATTGTTTTGGGCGAAAGATTTAGCTCGCCTGCTGACCAGTCTCGATAGCGTGTCAACGCTGATGCACCAACCGGCACATTGACATCATTCCATTTCAGTCCACTAGCGTTGAGGAACGCGAAGTAATCGTAAAGCCGCCGCCCGACTGCTTCCCATGTCAATTTGCTGCGGGCAGAGCCGCTGTCGAGAAGGGCATGCAGCAAAAAGTTTTGAGCGGGCTGCAATGGAGCGCACTCATCGTCTATCAGAAGAGGGAATCCTTCGACCGAGCGTCCACCAATCACTAGGTCGGATGTTGAGAACAACAACCTCATAGGTTGCGATCTTTCAAGGTTTTGACCGCCTGCTTGAACGTGCCGCCGAACAAGTGCATGGCCAAGTCAATTGCGCCACCGCCACCACGCTCGGCCCTCAAATCCCAGAACTTCTCACCTGTGCAGATGATCTCGAAATCAGCGCCGCCTGCGGTTACATGCCACCTAGACGATTTGCTTGAGAGCCGAGGGGTGTACGAGATGTCTTCCTTGGCATAGTCCGCCAAAACGGTCAACGCCTTGACCGCCTCGATTTTTTGCCAACAATGAATTTTCGAGTTATCCACAGCCGTGCTCCTCCCCCACACCCCCACCTGCTACTCGTCTCAAAGAGACGATAAAACTGAATACCGGAAGGCAGTGCAACATGACTCCATCCTACTAACAAAACAATACAGTCAGATCAGGAGCAATAGAAGTTGTTGCCATCGACCAGGGCGTACATGACTCCACGCTCCTCTGCTTTCCTGCTCCCGCTCAAAGCCGGATGATCTCGGCGCTGCCGCTGAGGAGGGTCTGGCACAGGATCTTGTAGCCGTCAGCGTCAAAGCCCGTGGCCACCACGTCGAGCGCTCTGGCCTCGGCTTCGCTGCCCACGCTGCCCAGGAAGCACCAGTTGCGGATGACATGGATCTGGCGCTCATCCCCGTCCCGTTCGACCAGGCCAATGGCGCCGGCATAAGGCCAGCAGGCCACGCAGAGTCCTGCCAGGCTGGTGAACAGGCGGCTGCGATGGGCGTCAAGGCTTTCATCGCCCCGGCAGACGCCGCCGCATTGCTTGAGCGTGGCGCGAAAGCAGGCGCGGCCCGGTTTGAGCTTTTCCAGTCCCAGCGCGCCGTAGCACAGCTTGTGCTGGTCGGCGAGATTGCGCAGCGCTTCCAGGGCGCTGTGACGGCTGCTGAACAGGCCGTACAGCGACGGTTCGGTGGCAAAGTTCAGGTCTTTGGAGTAGGCGACTTCGGGCAGTCCGTCTACGACGCGCAGCGAGCGCAACTGCCGGATGCGCCGCAGTTTCTGGTTCATCAACCGTTGCTGCTGCTTGATCAGGCTGGCTTCGAGCAGGAGGGCGCCTATCTCGCCCACGGTGCGGATATGGCTGATCTTGCGGGTCTGTCGCAACAGGCTGGCTTCATCGAGATTGCGCAGATGAGCCATTACCCGGCTGCGCAGGTTGACGCTCTTGCCGATGTAGAGCGGCAGCTTGCCTTCTTCGCCGTGGAACACGTACACCCCGGGCGCGGATGGCAGACCGGCGATGGCGTCTCGCAGGTGCGTGGGGTATTCGTAATGCCGCGCTTGTTCAAAGTCGGGACGGCGACGGGCGGGGATGTGCATGGCTCAGGTCCGGAATTGCTTGATGGAGGCGACCACCACGCCCCAGATTTCCACGGTCTGGCCGTCTCTGGGACTGATGTCGGCAAAGGTGGGGTTGGCGGCCTTGAGCTTCGTGCGTCCTGCCCGCTGCCAGAGCGTCTTGCAGACGAACTCGCCATCGACCACGGCGACGACCACCTGACCCGAGCGCGGGTTGATGGCGCGATCCACCAGCACCACGTCGTTGTCAAAGATGCCTGCGTCTTTCATCGATTCGCCGCGCACGCGCAGCAGAAAGGTGGCCTGCGGGTGCTTGATCAGCTGCTCCATCAAGTCTATGCGCTTGACCGCATGATCCTCTGCCGGCGACGGGAAGCCCGCCGCTACCCAGCAGGGCAAGGCATTGACCCAAACCGGGGCTTGACTCAGCGGGATGGGGGTGGCGAAGTCAAGGATGGCGGGCGGCATATGAAGAGCTGTGATTCTATACAGTATAGACCTTGAGGCTTGCCAGTTTCCGACCGCCGATGCTGATTCGGCTCGGACTTATGCTCCGGTCCGGCTTGAGCTTTAAGGGTTGCTTTCCATCAACTAGACTCCTTGCTCAAACATGAGCGCGATGTCGTTGAATGTCAGTGGCACCGTCTTTTCCAGGAGTTTTCATGTCCTTGTCGCCTTCCACCCTTTCGGCCATCCAGCAAGCAGGCGAAGGACTGCACTCAGCCCGCCAGGCGGTTTCTGATGCAGTCCAGGCGGCAGCCGAACGGATGGTCGCCATCGTGGCAGATCAGCCGTTCAGCCCGGAAAGTGACAGGGTCTATGCCCAACTGCGCAGGTTCGCACGCATGGCGCATGAACTTCAGGCAATGGAGGACCAGCTGAGGGTTCTCTATACCTCTGCGGCTGAAATGATGGAACCTGAGATGCCGGTCCTGGTCGCCTTGCCAGGCCATGCGGCGCGTTCGCGCCCTCGTTCTGTCAAGACCGACCAGGTAACCGAAGACGCCGTGGTCAAGACCGTGTCGTCAAGCGCATCGAAACGTGAGAAGCACAAGAAAGCCGAGAAAGCCGAGAAAGGCAAGCCGGAAATTCCGAAGTCTCTGGGTTCCAATGATGACAAGGTGGGGAGCTATTTGAAGACGGTGCTGGACCGTCGTAGCTGGAAGTCATTGACCCATGCCGTCATCGCCCAAGGTTCAGGCATCCCGCTGGGATCGGTTGGATTGGCGCTGCGCAGGTTGGCTGCGGCAGGAAGGCTTCGTGAGGGAAGCAAGGGAGCCTACCGGCTGGCATGAACCACGCCGGCACTTAGGCGGAAGGTTGCGCAGGCAGTCCAAGCCTTGCGATGACGATATCTGCCGTTGTTGTAGGTATGGCAGTTTGGTAGCGGTTGCTTATCTACAAGGTGACTATCGGGTGGCCTGCTTCAGGTGCACCTGAAAGCGGCGAAAGTCATCTACAGTCTGGATGTGGAACGGCAATCATGTGACGGACATACCGCAAGCACGATTGCAGAATCGCGCTTTCATTAACCTGTAATCAGGAGTGCCAAAATGCCACTTGAGTATCTTCGTGAAATTGCACATCTAAAGTTCCCATTGTCAGTTGACGACGAGGCGAACATAGATAAGCTAAGGGTTTTGCTTGCCGCAGACCTAGTCTTAGCCATCCTTCCAATTCCGACTGACAATGTCCAAGTCGCAACCGTTCTGGCTATCACTAAAAAGGGTCAAGAAGTACTCGCTCTTCATGTGGAGCCGCCACCATGAGACGCTCATTCTAAGTTTCGAGATTGCCTAAATTAGGACGTGCTAGCGCGAGTCCAGTGGCGCTCGTCGCGCACGTTGCTCTCGACTTAAATATACGGAACGCCGTAATAGTCGTTAACACGTTTTCCGTATTCATCGTTGTAATCCGGAACCGTGTCCCTCTCATATCGTGGTGCAGTTTCAAGCTGTTCTTTCGCCACAGACACTACGTATCCGTCCATTCCTGTGTCGTATTTCAGGGTATCCCAAGGGAGTGGATAGCGGTCAGTCCCCATACCTAGAAAACCGCCGAATTCCATCACGGCGTATCGAACTCTTCCTGAGAGTTTGTCGATCATCAGGGAATCGATCGAACCAAGCTTGTCGCCTGCAGGGTTGTACACATTAGTGCCATTGACCTTGTCAGAAGAGATGACGCTCGATGCTGTATTTTCTGTATCCATGGTTTTCTCCGGTTAGTGAGAGGACTCGTAGGTGCAAGACCAATGCAGCTCGCACGCTTGTCATTGCACTATAAAGAAGCAATGAACCCGAAATGCAAGGTTAGCTGCGCGCCTCTTTTGTCACGGTCATCGAAAGCCGAAGTCCGCTGTAGGAAGATGCTTGCAATACCACTCTCTCAGCCCTGGCGACCCCTTACGCGAAGAACGCTTGTCCTTGTAGGCGACGCAGAGAGATGCAGAGGCACAGAAGTGGATCGCCCATATGGCTTGTCCATCAAGCTTCCTCAAAACAGTTCTGGCAATGCCTTTTTCGGCTCGCCGCTTGCGACCAGCTGCCCGGCTGGGTAGGGCTCTTGAAGCTGGCAAGGCTGGCCACGGTCTCGGAGCGGGCGTTGTAAGTACGCACGCCGCACTTGATGTCCTTGGCGAACCCCGGCAGCAGGCCAAAGTGGGCGTCGACAAGCTCCATGTCGGGCACGGCCTCATCGCCGGAATCACGCTCGGGCGGGCGCCGGATGATGGGCGCGCGCTGGGTCGGAAAGATGTGCAAGCCGCCGGCAGGTGCCTGCGAGTCGAGCGGCAGCAGCACGCCCATGCGGGCGAGTTTGGCACTGGCATTTTCAGCGATGTAGTGGCTGCACATGGCGCCATCGTACCCACAAGGGCACGTTCTGAAAAAAAACGGGGGTTCACCGCCAGGCCAGGGCTTGGAAAAGCACATTGCCTGGCAAGTCGCAGCCATCAGCCTTTGATCAGGGGCGCCGATTTGGAGTGCCCATGCTCCAATGCGCTGCAACCCGCCACCGTACTGGTCTTGCCAGTATCCAGGGTGATCACCGATTTCTGGCGCCCCTGGCCAATCTTGGGGGCGGCGCTTACATCAGGGCGCTCAATGACGTTGCGTAAACACTACGCAAGATAGCTGGATTATGCGCAATGTGTTACATCAAAACTATTGCGGATGATCTTTGATTTCTTCAATCCCTAGGCTGAACTTAGCTGGAGTGTTGTCATGAGTTTTCACTTGTTTGATCGAGGTCTTGAGGCTCACGTTCGCAAGTCGCTGGAATACTTGAAGGAGGCGCAACTGGCAAGGGTCGATCATCAAGCTGCGGCAGAGCACCATACCGCCCTGGCCGCAATGTACGCTGCGCGAATCGCCAGAATTGAAGCTGAACTAAACCACGCAGTCCTGCCAATTTCCTTGGCGACTGGTCAGCAGCTTGAGCAGCTAGACAGCGAGGGTGAAATTCTCAAATTTCGCGAAATCGGGTTGGCATGATCTGTTGCCGCTGATGTAGATTGACCCAGGTTTCCGATTTGGACTGACCCATAGTCAAAATCTCAAATCCAGCGCTGGGCCTTTGTTTGCAATGCGTTGAGCTGGGTCCATGATTTTCGGCAAGCCCGGGACCCACCCGTAGCGCGACTGTCTCAAGCGCATTGCAGCCTTTGTCTGGCCCGTCTCCAACGAACTAGTGATCGACCGTTTCCTCGGCGCCTGCATGTTGTCAGCCGGGAATTTCCGCCATGAACCTGGTCTTGCAGTGAACGCAAAGCAGTGGCACGAGCCGGCCTTCCTTCTTGAAGGCTATCAGTGGCTGCACCTTGGTCTCTGCAGACTCATCGAGGTAGCACTTCGGACAAGGCAGCGAGTCGTGAGCCTGCAATTGCGATAAAAGCGCCACGTAGCAATCAATTTCAGGAGTGCTCTTGTTGTGGGCATGCAGCCAATCAATCAATGCGTGCAGGATGTGTAATTGAGGCATTTTCATTCCAACAGTGGAAAGCTCGATGTCTAGCCTTTGCTACGTTCCGATCCGGACTGCTTGCCGCCTCCATCGATTTTGTTTACCGTCGACCAAGCATGTTTGGCGGCCGTATTTTCGGGGACTCCTTTTTTCTCATAGCCCTGTTCAATGTGCTCGGCTTGGCGCTTCTGTTTGTTGGTGTAGCTGGATTTGTTTCCGCGTGGTATGTGATTCTCCAAAAGTTGAGGGTAAATCATTCCGGGGGCATACCAACATCAGCACTACCCGCGTTCATAGCCGGCGCGACTCCAGGCTAAAAAAGCCCGCGACTGGTCGCATAATTCACCGCTTGCGCGCGTGAATGAACGTTCAGCTTGCTGCAGATATGCTTGATGTGCGTATTGACTGTTTGCCCGCTGATGTTCAACCGTGAGCCGATTTCAGTACTGAAATGTCCCGATGCGACCAGTCTGAGAACTTCCTTCTCACGTGCAGACAGCTTGCTTTGGCTGTTAGCCTCGTGCACGGCGAGCTCCCTGGCTACGGGTTGGGCCAATCTGCTGAGCAGCTTGCGCGCCACGCTGGGCGTGATTGACGCTCCGCCGTTGACCACCTGCAGAACAGCTTGCGGAACGTTGCCAAAGCAGGAATTTTTTACCAGATAGCCTAAGGCACCGAGCTCGAAGGCATGCAAGGCCTGCTGCTCATCCTCTGACGCCGAGAGGACGACCGCCTCGGCCTTGGGACGCACGGTTTTCATGAATTCAATCAGGCCAAAACCGTTGCCGTCGTCAAGATCGACGTCTACCAGCAGCACATCAAATTCATGCTTGCTGATCAGGCGACGCCCTTCTCTGACACTGCTGCCCCGCCCGAGGAGGTTGATCCGCAAATCAGCCAGCAATTCATTCGCTATAACCCGGCCCATGTGGGCGTCGTCCTCAATCATCAGCACGCGAACCGGCTGTTCCGGCTGGCCCATCAGAAAGCCAGGCCACAAAGGTGTCCGGCCAGTTCGAGGGCTCAAATGTTGGTTGGTCGACAGGGTAGGGCTTTCGGTCAAAAAGTTTGACACCTGAGCCGGAGGCATACCTTCCAACTTAAATTGCGGCAACCAATACGCCCCTTGGGCATCAGGCAGTGCGCCGATAAACTGGTCTATCTCAGAGTTGGGAGAATGTTGCGGCATTGAATTTCCCGTCTTTGTTTATAAACAAATCTTTTGGTTGGTTGAATGAGGACTTTCAGATTAAACCGGCGCATTTGTTTGCGCCGCCGGTACATGACGCGATTCCGCGTGGTCTGCTTCCTACACTATCACTGCTCCTGGAATTGCAACGCCCTCACTGACGGCGAGCGGCCATCCTCCCGCACCAAATCAGTGGCAAGTTCCGATGGAAGTTGTGTAAATGTGTATCCTCGAGTTTTGCTGTGCGGTCAAGGTGCGGGACCAAAATGCAAAACACCCCACCACACCGGGCGACCAAAAGTTTCCATTCTTTACAACCTTACCGCTTCCTCTGGGGGAAGAATTCACGATATCGAACAGTAGGCATTGAGTGAAAAGAGAAATAAGCCTGGCGCGCCAACGAGGCTGCGCAGCTCTATGAAGATGCATTGCCTCGCTGCCTCCCGTCAGCACCTCTGCTCTTTAATCAGGCCATCGCTTGGCAAGACGAGGGGCGTCTCGCCGAAGCCGTCGAGAGCTATGAACGTTGTCTCAAGCTTGACCCGACGCTGGCCGATGCGCATTACAACCTGGGCATCTTGGCGGAACTGCTCGGCGATGCCCGCGCCGCACTACGTCACTTCAGCGCCTATCGGCGGCTGAACCGTTAACCGGCGCAAGGCAATCTGCGCGGCAATGCACACCTTCCAATATGTCACGCAAAGACATAGACCCCCTCGCACGCTACTGGGCAAAGCGCGACTTTGGCATCACCGCGGAGCCTCGCGGAGAGCGGGCACAGAAAGAAAAAAATCGCTTTCATTAGTTATCAAGAAGCACGCAACGTCCCAGCTGCATTACGACTTTCGCCTGGAGCTTGATGGTGTTCTCGTCTCTTGGGCAGTGCCCAAGGGCCCCAGTTTCGACCCCCTCGACAAACGTATGGCCATCCATGTCGAAGACCACCCTTTGTCATATGGTTCGTTTGAAGGGACGATCCCGCCCAAGCAATACGGGGCCGGCACCGTCATCGTCTGGGACCGCGGAACATGGGAACCTCTGGGCGACCCACATGATGGACTGGCCAAGGGCAAACTTGTCTTCCAGTTACGGGGTCAAAAACTGGCCGGGCTCTGGGAGCTTGTAAAGATCGCCAAGGGTGGTGAAAAGCAGGAGCCCTGGCTTCTTTTAAAAAAGCGTGACGAGTTCGCTCGCCCCAGGGCTGACTATGATGTGGTCCGCGCGCTGCCTGACAGCGTCGTCGCCAAGCCGCTAACACCGCTGGCTGCGCCGCCATCCGAGACGAAAATTCCTGCCCTGTCCTCTGCCCCTGCCCCTGCGAAAAAGATCCCCAAGAAGGCCGTCAAATCCGCAGCGCACGCACCTCCCAGCATTCCAGGCGCAGTGAAAGCTGATTTGCCCGAAACGCTGTCACCCCAGCTGGCAACGCTGGCGGCGGGGGTGCCCCATCCGGGCAGTGGGTCTACGAGATCAAGTTCGATGGCTACCGCCTGATGACCCGTATCAAACATGGCAAAGCAACTCTAATCACACGGGGCGGCCATGACTGGTCCGCGAAGATGCCCGGCCTGGTGCGTGAGCTGGAGGATTTCGGCGTGGAGGCCGGATGGCTGGACGGAGAAATCGTCGTGCTCGGCGAGAACGGCCTGCCTGACTTTCATGCGCTCCAACAATCGTTTGACCATCCCACGAGCAGTACAGGCATCGTCTACTTCGTGTTTGATGTTCCTTTCTTTGGAGGCTACGACTTACGCGGTGTCGAACTGGGCGCACGCCGGCAATTGCTCAAGGCATTGCTTGGAGAAAAAGGCAGCGAGCATGTTCGGTTTAGCGTGGACTTTGAGGCAGATCCCGCCTCCATCTTGAGTTCTGCCTGCCGGATGCATCTGGAAGGCGTTATCGCCAAACGCATTGACGCCCCCTACTCGTCCGGGCGAACCGAGACTTGGCTGAAGTTGAAGTGCAAGCAGCGCCAGGAATTCGTGGTATGTGGCTATACGGACCGAAGCGATGGCTCCGCGCAGGTTGGAAGCCTGATTCTTGGCGTGCACGATGAAGTCGGTGAACTGGTGTCCGTCGGCAGCGTGGGAACGGGTTGGGATGCGGCCGAGGCCACGGCGCTCAAGCTCAGACTGGCAACGCTCGAAGTGGCGAAAATTCCCTTCACGGCTGGTAAATCAAAGCCCGGTCGCTGGTCGAGGCGGGCTGCAGGCAGCGAAAAGTGGGTGGCACCCCGCGTCGTCGTCGAAGTTGAGTTTGCGGGCTGGACGCCGGATGGGCAAATTCGCCATGCCTCCTACGTCGCGCTGCGTACCGACAAGCCGGCTCGGGCCATCACCCGCGAGACCGTCAAGAGTCTGTCTGGTTCTGTGCCGCTCAGACCGGATGGCAGGGGCGCCGCCGCCGGTATCAAGGTCAGCCATGGGGAACGGGTCATCGACACCAGCACTGGACTGACCAAACTCGACCTGGTCCGGTATTACGAGTCGGTGGCGCACTGGATACTGCCGCATCTGAAAGGTCGGCCGTGCTCGCTGGTGCGTGGTCCGGATGGGGTCACGGGGCAGCTGTTTTTCCAAAAGCACGGTGAGAAGATCGGGATTCCCGGTATCAGGGAGCTAGACGCCGCACTTTGGCCCGGCCACGCTGCCTTGCTTGAGGTCGGGACCCTGCAGGCCCTGGCGGGCGCCGCGCAGATGAACGCCATCGAATTTCATACGTGGAACTCGCTCGCCAAGAACATCGACAAGCCGGACGGCATGATTTTTGACCTTGACCCAGGCGAAGGCACCGTGTGGCAACACGTACAGGATGCCGCGGCGCTGGTTAGGGCCTTTCTGTCCGAGCTCGGCCTTGAGTCCTGGCTCAAGACCAGCGGCGGCAAAGGGCTCCATGTCGTGGTGCCGCTGACACCGCGCTGTGGATACGACACGGTCAAGGACTTCTCGCAGGCGATCGTCCAACACCTGGCAAATACCCTGCCGTCCCGCTTCGTGGCCAGGAGCGGACCGGCGAATCGGCTTGGCAAGCTCTTAGTGGACTATCTGCGCAATGGGCATGGTGCGACGACGGCTGCCGCGTTCTCGGCGCGCGCCAGGCCCGGTCTGGGCGTGTCCATGCCGGTGTCCTGGGATGACCTGCCAAACCTGAAAAGCGGCGCCGAGTGGTCTGTCGCAACTGCCCGCGACCATCTCTCCTTCCAGAAAACCGACCCTTGGGCCGATTATTGGAAGAAAAAACAGTCACTGACGATGGCGATGAAAGCGCTCGGATTTAAGCCCGGCAAGTCGAGAAGTTAATGCGTAGCGAATACGACAGAAAAGTGCCATTTCCGGTAACCAGCTGACTACGCCACCGCAGTCTGATACACCACACCGTCACGGCCCGGGTCGGCACCGCCGTGCAACCTGCCGTCCGCACCGATTTGCACGCCATGCACCCAGCCGATGGTGTAGTTGTAGGGGTTTCGATTCACCTCGTAGCCATCGGCCTGCAGGGCGCGCGCAACGTGGCGCGGAATGCGGTTGCAGATGTCGATGGCGTTGCTGGTGGACGAGAAGCGAGGTGCCGAAACGGCCTGCTGCATGCCCATGTCGTAGTCGATCAGGTTGAGCAGCACCTGCAGCACGCCCATGGCGATTTGAGTGCCGCCGGGCGCGCCGAGCACGATCTCGGGGCGGCCATCCTTGAAGACAATGCTCGGGCAGGAAGAGGTGAAGCGGCTCTTTCCCGGCTGGATGCTGCCGGCCCGGCCGGGCCGTGGGTCAAACACGCCCATACAGCCATTGTAGAAAAAGCCCATGCCCGTGGTGATGACACCCGAGGGCATGGCCAGTGAGTGCGTCATGGAGACACAGCCGCCATCACCATCGACCACGCTCACCTGGGTGGTGTCGCGCGGCACCGGCGCGCCAGGGTTAACACGCTCCACGCTGAAGCGCCTGCCAGCGCGGATGTCGTTCGCGACCTGCGCTGCGCCGTCCTTGGACAGCAGCCTATCGAGCGGCACCTCCACAAATGCTGGGTCACCGATGTGCCGGTCCTTGTCGGCGGTGGCCTTCTTCATCACCTCGCTCAGGATGCGCAAGTAGTCGGGACCGTTGTGCTCCGTTTTGCCCAGGTCGAACTGCTCCAGGATGTTGAGCATCTGCAGCAGCATGGCGCCGCCGCCGGGCGGTTGGTTGGTGGTCACCACGTGGTCGCGGTAGCGGCCAACAAGTGGCTGGGCACGGCGGACCTGATAGGTCTTGAGGTCTTCCATCGTGAGCAGGCCACCCAGGGACTGCACATGGTCCACCATGCGCCGCGCCAGCTCGCCTTCATAGAACGGGGTGGCGCCTTCCTCTGCGATCTGCATCAGCACCTTGGCGTAGTTCTCGTTGTGCAGCGGCGTGCCGATGGTCTTGGCGCTGCCGTCGGCGCGGCAGTACAGCGCGCGCCCTTCATCGCTGTAGCGCAGGCGATCCAGGTTGCTGGCACGTCCGGCCATGGGTTCGTCAATCCAGAAGGCGTGCATGCCGGGCCGCACGAAGAAGCCATCGCGTGCCCAAGCGATGGCGGGTGCCACCACTTGCTTCCACGGCAGGCGTCCGTGCTCGCGGTGCATAGCCTCCAGCCCCTTGAGCGTGCCTGGGGTAGCGATGGACTGCGGGCCGATGTCGTTGACCCGGCCCTTGAGGATGAAGCCGAAGCCGTCCTTGGTCTCGCCCTCAAGCAGCTGCGCCCACATATCTTCACGGCATGCCAGCGGCGCGGGGGCATGGAAGTCGAAGTATTCATGCACCTGCTTGCCCGGCAGGAACACCGCCGCAGTGCCGAAGCCCGCGATGCCGCACATTAGCGGATCCACCACGGTCTGTGACAGCGCGATAGCCACGGCCGCATCCACGGCATTCCCGCCAGTGCGCAGGACCTCGATTCCTGACTCTGCCGCTTCGGGCTGCGGGCAGGACACCATCGCTTGTTTTTTCATAGTGAGACCTCGAAAGAGATGCAGGTGTGCAGCAATCGCCATGGGCGGCCGCTGCATTGGCGCGATATGCGCAGGATTACTTTGGATTGAGGTTCAGCGCCTCCAGCGCGGGCGCCCAGGCCTTGGTGTCGCGACGGGTCACTTCCATCAGTTGGCCGGAGGGGCCGGCCATGGAGATCGCATTCATGGCCTTGAGCTTGGCCTGCACTTCGGGGCTGGCATGGAAAGCGCGCGTACCCTCGTGCAGCCTGGCGATGATGGCCGCAGGGGTGCCGGCCTTGGCGACGATACCGCTCCAGCCCATGGTGTCGAAGTCCTTCACGCCGAGTTCGTTGGCTACGGGCACGTCAGGCAGCTCGGGTAGCCGCGAGGGGGCCAGTACCACCAGCGGGACCAGCTTGCCGCTTTTAATGTGGGGCAGCGCAGTGCCGCCCACGGGTGCCATTACCTGCGTTTGCCCGCCGATGGTGGCTATTATCCCGTCGGGCTCGCCCTTAAAGGGGACGTGAGTCATGGAGATACCCAGTTTTTTCTGCAGCAATTCCACCGCTAACTGGGTAGAGTTGCCCAGGCCCGACGACGAGAAATTGAGCTTGTCAGGGTTGGCTTTGGCGTACTTCACAAGGTCGTCCAGTGTCTTGAAGCCCGTGGACGGGTTAGCCACCAAGATGAAGGGCACCGTGCTCAACATGCCCACTCCGACAAAGTCTTTCTCGGGGTCGTAGGGCAGCGGCTTGTAGACAAATTTGTTGAGAACCATCTGCGATACGCCGCCGAACATGAGTGTGTAGCCATCGGCAGGCTGGCTGAGCACTTGCTGCGCAGCAATGATGCCGCCGGCCCCCGGCTTGTTCTCCACCGTGATGGTGGCGTTGATAGCCTTCCCCGCATGCTCGGCCCACAGGCGGGCTACGGTGTCCGAGCTGCCGCCCGCCTGCTGCGACACCACCAGGCGGATCGGGCGGCTGGGATAGCTGTCTTGCGCCAAGACGGGCGTAGCCAGGGTGACGCAAAGCGACAGTGCAAGCGCCGTGGTTGTAGCAAAGTAGGAATTTTTCTTCATGTCGGCAAACCTTCAAGGGTAAACAGCTGAAAAGCCGGGACAGGCGGCATTAAGCCGCACTGGTTGCAATTATTCGTGCCGCGGGGCCTGCTGACCAGTGAATTAGCGCGATAGATCCATTAGCATTTGCTCATGAGTTCATACGACCAAGTGGCCTGGGCGCGCCGGTTAAAGATAAAGCATCTGGAATCGTTCTTGGTGTTGGACGATGCGGGCACCCTGACGCAAGCCGCTACGCGGATGCACATGACACAGTCGGCCATGTCGCACTGGCTGGCCGATCTGGAGGAGACGGTCGGCACGCAACTGGTCACCCGTGGACGCCGCATACAGCTAACTGCCGCCGGCACCATCATGAAAAGGCTGGCCATCGGCGTGCTGGGCGACATCGTGCGCACGCAGGCAGAGCTGGGCGCCCTGTCGGAGGGGCGCACTGCGCGCCTGCACATCGGCAGCGTGTGGGCGGGCGTGGCACGCGGGGTCCCCCAAGCGGTTGTCGAGTTCCAAGCGCTGTACCCCTACATTTCGGTCACCCTGTCAGAAAGTCCCTTTGGCGGCCTGCTCGAAGGGCTGGAGAGCAAACAATTTGACGTGGTCGTGGGCTCTCTCGATGCGCGGGCCTACAAGGACGGGCTTGAGCACCGCGAGCTGTTCGATGACAACGTGTGCCTGGTGATCGGCCGGGCCAGCCGCTATTGGGACTTTGACGGCTGCAAGCCCTTGATCGAGTTACTGGATGACAGCTGGATTATGCCGCCCAAAGGCACGCTGATGCGCGCGCAGCTGGACACCGCCCTGCTGGATAGCGGTGCCTCTTGGCTGCTTCCCAAGGTGGAGACCGCCGCCATTACTACTCTGCAGGCGCTGGTGCACCAGGGCGACTACGTCGGTGTGTGCTCCGAGGCCATGGCCGAATACCAAGTCGCGCTGGGCAACATGAAGATCCTGCCTATCGATCGCACCATACGCTTCGGCCCAGTCGGGGTGATCTGGGCGAGGGACAATACGGCGGACGCAGTGAGGCTGTTCGTAGAGCACATTGCGGGGGTCGTTGGCAAGCCGGCTTCCGTTTGATGAGCGACCGGGCATGCCGTTACATGGCTACACTGCCGTGTGGACGATTCCCGCTGAGCGCAGCAGGTCCACGCAGTGAACTCACATCACCTTGTCCACCTTGGCGATTAAAATTCTTCGTGATCTACCCGCCTTGAAGGTCACCGCCATCTGTTTCCTGCACCGCGTGGCGGGCAGATCAGCACCATACCGTCCCGATTCGTGGACATGAGCGGACCTGCGAATCGTGTTGGCAAGCTCTTGGTGGACTATCTGCGCAACGGGCATGGAGCGACGACGGCTGCCGCGTTCTCCGCACCTGCCAGGCCCCGTGTCCTGGGATGACTTGCCAAACCTGAAAAGCGGCGCCCAATCGTCTGTCACAACTGCCCGCAACCATCTCTCCTTTCAGAAAACCGATCTTTGGATCGACTACTGGAAGAAAAGGCAGTCACTGACGACGGCGATGAAAACGCTCGGGAGGGTGTCCCGAATTATGTGTAAACGGGGCGTGAGTTTTAGTGCTTGGGCATCCTTTCCTCAAACTGGATGGTAAACCGGGTCAATGCGGCCTTCCAGTCCCTGAGCGGCATCGTCCATTTCTTGGCTATGTTGTTGAGTGCCAGATAAAACAGTTTCAGCAGGGCGTCGTCATTGGGAAACGAGGCCCTGTTCTTGGTGATCTTGCGCAAACTCATGTTCACCGACTCAATGGCGTTGGTCGTGTAAATGATTCTGCGTATCTCCGGTGGATAGTCGAAGAACGGTGTGATGCGTGGCCAGTTGGCCCGCCAGGACTTGCCGATGGTGGGATAGTCTTGGCCCCACTTGTCCTCGAACGCCTGCAGCCGGATTTGCGCATCGTCCACGGTGGCCGCCGCATAGATGGCGCGCAGGTCAGCAGCCACCGCCTTGCGCATCTTCCAGCTGACGTAGTTCAGGCTGTGGCGCACCATGTGCACGATGCACAGCTGAACGGCCGTTTGGGGATAGACCGCCTCAATGGCCTCGGGGAAACCTTTCAAACCGTCCACGCAGGCAATGAAGATGTCCTGCACGCCCCGGTTCTTGAGTTCGGTGACCACCTGCAGCCAGAACTTGGCGCCCTCGGTCTGGGCGATCCACAGGCCCAGCAGTTCCTTCTCGCCGGCCAGGTTGATGCCCAGCGCCAGGTACACGGCTTTGGCACGCACGGCGCCGGCGTCGCGGGTTTTGACGTGGATGCAATCCAGGTAGACGATGGGGTACAGCGCGTCCAGCGGGCGCGCCTGCCAGGCCTTGGCCTCATCCATCACCGCATCGGTGACTGAGGAGATCAGGGTCGGGGAAACCTCGGCGCCATACATCTCTTGCAGGTGGCCTTGGATCTCACGCACGGCCATGCCTCGGGCATACAGGGATAGGATCTTGTCATCGAAACCGGCCCAGCGGGTTTGGTGCTTGGTGACGATCTGCGGCTCGAAGCTGCCGTGGCGGTCTCGGGGGATTTCTATGGGCAGCTCGCCAAAGTCGCCCTTGAGGGTTTTACGGCTTTTGCCGTTTCGAGTGTTGCCCGCCGGGTTGGCTACGCTCTCATTCTTGGCGTGGCCCAAGTGCTCGGCCATCTCGGCTTGCAGTGCTCGCTCCACCAGTTTCTTGGTCAGCTGCTTGAGCAGGCCGTTCTCTCCGATGAGGTCTTCGGGTGTCTTGTAATCGGCCAGCAGCCTGTCTATCAATTCGTTGCTTACGGTCATTTCGCTTCTCTTGTGAAGTGCAGCAGTTTCCTGCCAATTGAGCGTTTACACAAAAATTCTTACACCCTCACGCTCGGATTCAAGCCCGACAAAACGCGAAGTTAGTGTGTAGCGCATACGACGACTGGTGGGTGAGAAAGTCTGTCTCCATGGCAGCGGGGCATGGTAAAGAAAGTTGCAGAGCCTCATCCTGCCCTTTTAGACGGACACCAGCTGCCAATATTTGGACACATATTGAAGCGGCAACTCAACCCGAACTGTAGCCAGAGCCAGGCACCGGCTTCCGCAGTCGTGAATGGCAAACAACTGAACGACCGCCGCCTATTGCAGACGTATCGACTGTTTGGGAAGGGTTGCCCATAGCCGACAACCGAAGTTATTGGCGGCGCTGACCATCTCATCAGCGCCGCACCTGCGGGTCGACAAGCGCCACTGGACGCATAGAGCCTCTCACCACTTCCCTTTCAGCCCTCGAAGTCGCCCACGACGTCGTTGCTTCTTGAACGAATGCGGCGATCGATTCGGCCAGCCTCGCATCTTTCGCTTCACCTGTTTTGGCCAAAGCCTGTCCGATATGCGTCCAGGCGTCCCATGCCTCCGACCGGCTTTCACGCATGCTGGCCCCGATCTTGCTGCTGGGTCGAGGTTTTCTCAAGCGACCATCGTCCTTGGCTTTCAGGCGCCAAAGTTCATCCGAACTTCGAATCTGTCCACGGGTTGCTTGTCGCGTGGCCTCGGCCTCAATGCCATAGCCGCGCAGTTTCTCGGCAAAGGTCTCGCGCCAGCGGTGCAGATCTGCCTTGCGGGGATTGAGCCGCAGCCCGAGTTTGGACTCGGCTCGAACGCTGATGTGCACATGCGGGTTGGCCTGGTGGTCGTGCAACACCATCACGTACTTGTGATCGGCAAGCTCGGTTTGCGCAAACTCGCGCGCCGCCCGTTGCACGATCAATGGATCGGTGCCGCGCGGCATGGACAGCATGATGTTGAACGCTTCACGCCGAGAACCAACCTCTTCGATCTGGCTGCCGCCAAAACGCCAGTCCTCCACCACCGCGTGCACCGCTTGCCTGCCCCGCATCGTTTCGCCCCGTTCATCTTCGATGTCGAGACGGCCGTTCTTGCTGATGTAGCGGAAGTGGGCGGCAATGGCCTGCATGCCCCGCCCTCCCCCGGTGACCTTGACCATCACCTGGGGCGCTCGCCGCACCACCGTGGCTTCGATCCGCTCGCGGATGGCCGCTGCTCGTTGGCGCGCGGAATTCGCGTCCAGCCGTGGCTGTGGCTTGACCTTCACCACCCGGTTCCCCGGGTAGAAAAGGCGGTCTCCCCACTGGAT
>JBKJKI010000215.1:0-8988 GCA_046597475.1 Polaromonas sp.
GTATCGATCCGCTTCTTTCGAACTCATCTGTACCACCTCTGCCATGACTGCCCCTAAACATCAAAGGGGACATTTGAATCTGGTCAAAAGGGGACATTACGACTTTGCGCTGTCATCACGCGTTCAGGGGATTGATCCAGGGCAGGCCCGCAGATAAGCTCACAAAGGAATTCATTGGGAGCGATGTGCGACATGGCAACCGCGACCACGACCCCAGGGAAGGCATTGAGTCGACCACTGTTTGCCGGCAGGCCTTGCCGCAAAAAAACGTTTCTCCAGACATTTGTCAGCAATGCCTGGATGTCCGTAGTTTGCTGACACTTGTTACACAAGGAGTAAATCATGGAATTCATGCTGGTCAGGCACAAAGTCAGGGACTTCAAGAGCTGGAAAACCGGTTACGACGCTCACCAGGCCAAGCGCACAGAAGCCGGCCTCACGGAGAAATACCTGCTTCGCAGCGCAGACGACGCGAATGAAGTGGTGATCCTTTTTGAGGCGCAGGATATCAATCGGGCCAAGGCGTTTGCGGCATCGGCGGACCTGCGCGAGAAGATGCAGGAAGTGGGGGTGGTCGACAAGCCGGACATCTATTTCCTCAACAATTGAGAGACAAGCTGCGGCGACATGCCTGGCCCGCGCGCCTGCGGATTGCCACTCTCGCCCATCGCGCCGGAATCAACCCCGCGAGCAGAACTGCCGCCATCCATGTAAGACGTTTAGAGAAGGAGAATGCTCCATGTCAACAGAAGACGAAGTTCGCAAGGCGTCAAAACAGTTCTACGCCGGCCTGAACCGCATGGCCAATGGGGATGACGGCCCATTGGCGGATATCTGGTCGCACGGCGCAGCCGTGACAGCCCTGCACCCCATCGGCGGCCGGGAGGTCGGCTGGGATGCCGTCAGGGCCTCTTTTGAAAAAGTGGCCCAGCTGGCCTCGGATGGAAAGATCGAGCTCAAGGATCAACTCATCCGCGTCAACGGGGATACGGCCTACGAGGCGGGCATCGAGCATGGGCAACTCAAGCTTGCCGGCCAGCAGGTCAGCATCGAGCATCGCGTCACCAATATCTATCAGCGGGAAGCCGGAGTGTGGAAGATCGTCCATCACCATGCCGACACTTCCCCGGCCATGCTGGATGTTCTGAGCCGCTTGTAGCCACCGTCTGTGCGGGCCGCATCTCGCCGCGATGGGCAAGCGGCGATAATCCCCGCATGTCTTCTTCCCCCAAAGTTCTTTTCGGTTTCCATGCCGTTGGCGTGCGACTCAAAACCGCGCCCAAGTCGGTTCTTGAAGTTTTTTTCGATGTGTCGCGCCGCGATGCCCGCATGCGCCAGTTCACCGACCGGGCCCGCGAGGCCGGCGTGCGGCTGATCGAGTCCGATGGCCTGCGGCTGGCCAAGATGTGCGGCAGCCATGGCCATCAGGGCGTGGTGGCGCGGGTCGAGGCCGTGGCGCAGGTCACGTCGCTCGATGAATTGCTGGAAAACCTTGAAGCGGCAGGCACGGAGCAACCGCTGTTGCTGGTGCTTGACGGCGTAACCGATCCGCACAACTTGGGGGCCTGCCTGCGCGTGGCCGACGGTGCGGGCGCGCAGGCCGTGATTGCCCCCAAGGACCATGCCGCCGGCATTAACGCGACCGTGGCCAAGGTAGCCAGCGGCGCGGCCGAGACCATGCCGTATTTCATGGTCACCAACCTGGCCCGTACGCTGGGTGAGCTCAAGGAACGCAACATCTGGTGTATCGGCACCAGCGATGACGCTGAAAAGACGATTTACGACGTCAACCTGACCGGCCCGGTGGCGCTGATTCTCGGGGCCGAGGGCGAGGGCATGCGACAGCTCACGCGCAAGACCTGCGACGAGCTGGTCCGTATCCCGATGCGCGGCGCGGTTGAAAGCCTGAATGTGTCGGTGGCCAGCGGCGTCTGCCTGTATGAGGCCTTGCGCCAGCGCAGCGGTCAATCCAGTCAATCCGCCCCTTAAATCAGGCGCTGGCCTGATTGAGTACGGCCATGGCCTCGGCATCGAGCGTGAGCCGGGTCGCGACCACCAGCTCCGCCAGTTGCGCCAGTGAGGTGGCGCTGGCAATGGGTGAAGTCACTGCCAGTTGGGCCATCAGCCAGGCAATGGCGACCTGCGCGGGCGTGCTGCCGTAGCGCGCCGCCACGGCGTCGAGCGCCGCGAGGATGCGCAGCCCGCGCTCGTTGAGGTATTTGGCCGTGGTGCCGGCGCCGCGCGCGCTTTTGCCGGTATCGGCAGCCGTGCGGTACTTGCCCGTCAGGAAGCCGGCCGCCAGCGCATAAAAATTGATCACCCCGACGCCATGCGTGAGGCACAGCGGCGCGAGCTCGTCCTCGAACACGGCCCGGTCGCACAGGTTGTACAGCGGCTGCAGGCTTTCGTAGCGGGGCAGGCCGTGGCTCGCGCTGACCTCAAGCGCTTCGGCCAGCCGGGGCGCGCTGTAGTTGGAGGCGCCAATGGCGCGCACCTTGCCCGCCTTGATCAGCTCGCCAAAGGCGGCCAGTGTTTCCGCCAGCGGCGTGTCGGCGTCGTCGTCGTGCGACTGGTAGAGGTCGATGTGGTCGGTCTGCAGGCGGCGCAGCGAGTCCTCGACCGCCTGGCGAATGTAGGCCGGCTTCAACCCCTGCTTGCCCGGCCCCATCGGTTTGCCGACCTTGGTGGCAATGAGCACGCGATCGCGCCTGCCGCTTTGTTTCAGCCACTTGCCGATCACGGTTTCCGACTCGCCGCCGCTGTGGCCGGGCACCCAGGATGAGTACACATCGGCTGTGTCGATGAAGTTGAAACCCGCATCGACCCAGGCGTCGAGCAGGGAAAACGAAGTCACCTCGTCAACCGTCCAGCCAAAGACATTGCCGCCAAAGGCCAGCGGGGAAACCTGCAGGCCGGAGCGGCCCAGTTCGCGATAGTTGGGATGTGTCATGTGGGCTCCTTGAGGTTTTCGCTAAATCAGGCCGTACCAGCCCAGCAGCGCGCCCGCGCCCAACAGCCAGAGCAGGTGAATCCTGGTGCGCCAGACGATGACGGCGACCACGGCGGTTAGCAGCCAGACCGGCCAGTCTTTCAGCGAGCTGGAGTTGGCGGTGGCCAGAATCCAGCCGGTGGCGATCAGCAGTGCCACGACGATGGGTGCCATGCCTTGCTTGAAGGCGCGTACCGCGCGCAGGTCGCGGTTTCGGTGGCCCCACTGGGCGGCGGCGTAAGTCAGGATGGTGCTGGGAATCAGGATGCCCAGCATGGCCAGGGTAACGCCGAGCAGGCCGGTCAGCATGCCGCCAGCATTCATGCCGACGTTCCAGCCGAGCAGGGCGACAAACAGCACGTTCGGGCCGGGCGCCGCCTGGGCGATGGCAATCGAGGCATTGAACTGCGCGTCGGTCAGCCAGTGCTGCTGGTCGACCAGAAAACGGTGCATGTCGGGCGCCGTGGTGATGGCGCCGCCGACCGAGAGCAGCGACAGCGTCAGGTAATGGAGGAAAAGGTTGAACCAGTCCTGCAGCCCGAAAACCAGCGTCAGCGATTCGCTCATGGCCTGAGCTTGCGGTAAGCCAGCACGCAGGCCACGCTGCCCAGGCCGAAAAGAACGTAAAACAGGGGCCAGCTCAGCAGCGCGATGGCGGCAAAGCAAAGCACGCCAAAGGCGATGCACAGCTGCAGGCCCAGCACGTTTTTCAGCAGGGCGCCAAACAGCTTGAGGCCGGTTGCGGCAATCAGCCCCGCTGCCACCGCGCCCATGCCGCGCAGCGCACCGGCAACGCCAGGGTGGCCGGCAAACTGGGCATAGACCAGGGCCAGCAGCAGCACGATGATCAGCGGCACCGTGAGCATGCCGGCCAGCGCGGCCATGGCGCCTTTCAGCCCGAAGGAGCGCGCGCCTATCATCATCGAGAGGTTGACAACATTGGGGCCGGGCATGATCTGCGCCACGGCCCAGTCTTCAATGAACTCTTCCCGCGTCATCCAGCGCTTTTTCTCCACCATTTCGCGCTGCACCACGGCCAGCACGCCACCGAAGCCCTGCAGCGCCAGCAGGGTGAAGGAGATGAAAAGGTCGCTGAGCGACTGGGGTTGACGATGGGGCTGGGGTTGCCTGGGGTCTGAGGGCGGCGGCAAAAGCATGCGGCGATTATCACCGTTCAGGCTGTTTGGGGCCGGGCATTGCACGGCAGCCCGGGATCTTGTCCACTATTAAAATAATAGCAAACAATGATGGTACTGTTTGGGCTACAGCCAGAAAACACCGAAAAAACGTCGCCAGAGCCGCTCTCGTCGGCTTCTCGCGTGGCTTAGCCTGCCTCGTGACTGCTTTGCCTATCGGAGCGAATCACCAGCACCGGCACGGGCGCCTGCCGCATGATCTGCTCGGCGCCACTGCCCAGCAGCAGGCGCCCGATGCCGCGCCGCCCGTGGGAACCGACCACCACGAGATCGGCCTTCCATTGCTCTGCGTCGTCGCTCACCACATCGGGCAGCCGTCCGTCAAAGCTTTCGAACAGATGGGTCTCGGCCTGCACGCCGGCAGTCTTGGCAAGGTTCGCTGCATCTTCAAGCACTTGGTGCCCGACATCGCTCATGGCGCCCGGCAGATCGCTTGGATAGTTGCCGTACCCACCGGAGCTACTCATGTAGGCGGCCGCGTCGAGCAGGTGAACGATGCGTACGCAGCCGCCCGACTCCTTGGCCATCTGCAATGCCGTCTGCAGGGCCTTGCTGGATGTCTGGCTGCCATCAACGGGAACGAGAATTCGCTTGAACATGGGTAACTCCTTGGTGCTTGATAGCGAGATTATGGTGCGCGGAGCGGCCAGCCGTATTGACGAGGCGCAGCACTTGAACTGCCTGACGGCCTTGCGGACGTTCACCGCCGGCGTGCATGGCGCTATTGAAGTGATAGCTGAGAATGGCCGTATTGACTGGACAAGAGGCCCAAAAGCACCCGCCAAACAGCTTCAGACCGTCAGTCCGCCGGACACCTCGATGACGGCGCCGTTCACATAGCTCGCTTCGTCGCTGGCCAGAAAGGCATAGACGTTGGCAATTTCAGCGGGCTGGCCCAGCCGCCTGAGCGGTACGCGCGTTTCCATGTCCTTGAGCACGTTGTCGGGAATGGTGGCGAGAATTGGCGTGACCACAAAGCCCGGTGCCACGGCATTGACACGAATGCCCTTGGGCCCGAGCTCGCGGCTCCAGGTCTTGGTAAAGCCGATCACGCCAAACTTGCTGGCGGCATAGTTGGTCTGGCCAAAGTTGCCATAAATGCCGACCACCGAGCCGGCGTTGAGGATCACACCCTGGCCTTGCGCCACCATGGTGTCGGCGACGGCCTGCGTGCAATGAAACACGCCGCGCAGGTTGACGTCAATCACGCGGTCGAATTGTTCTATCGTCATCTTGACCAGGCGCGCATCCTGCGTGATACCGGCGTTGTTGACCAGCACGTCGATGCGGCCGAACTGCGCCTTGACCTTGCCCACCACGGCATCGACCACGGCCCGCTGCGTCACGTCCATGAGATAGCCGACGGCCTGCACGTCCAGAGCCTGGCACTGTCTGACGGCCTCGTCAATGGCGTCCTGTTTCACATCGCAGATGACGACAATGGCGCCCTCCTGCGCGAACTTCAGCGCGGTTGCCAGGCCTATGCCCTGCGCTGCGCCGGTGATGATGCTTACTTTGTTTTTTAGTCTTGCCATGGGAAGTTGATGGTTGTTATGCAAAAAGAAAGTGACATCAATAAACCGGCTGATGCTTGCGAACAGTGGCTTTCACCGCATCCGTCAGCACAAAGCCCGGACCGAATCTGGCCGCCAGTTCATCGCAGCGCCTGGCGAAGGCGTCAAGGCCCATGCCGTAGATGAACTGCATGGCGCCGCCAGTCCAGGCCGGAAAGCCGATGCCAAAGATGGAGCCGATATTGGCGTCATGCACGCTGGTCAGCACACCTTCATTTAAACACCGGGCGGTTTCAACAGCCTGACGGTAGAGCAGGCGGTCTTTCATATCCTGGATGTCCCAGGCGATTTCCGGTTTTTCAAACAGCGTCCTGAGTTCAGGCCACAAGGCCTTTCTGGCGCCTTTTTCGCTCGGGTAGTCATAAAATCCGCCACCCCCGGCGCGGCCCTTGCGCATGAACTCCCTGACCATGCGCTCGACCAGCATCTCGCCCGGCGTGGCGGTGTAGGTTTTGCCCGCGGCGATGAAGTCGGCGCGGGTCTGGTCCAGCACATGCACGCTCAGGGACAGGGCGGTTTCGTCAAGCACAGCCAGCGGCCCGATCGGCATGCCCGCCTGCATGCCGGCGTTTTCAATCGCTGCCGCCGGAATGCCTTCGCCCAGCATGGTCGCGCCTTCCATCACAAAGGTGCCAAAGGTGCGGCTGGTGTAAAAGCCGCGCGAATCGTTCACCACGATCGGAATCTTACCCAGCGCCTGCACATAGTCAAAGGCCCGCGCCACGGTTTCATCGTCGGTCTGCCGGCCGCGAATGATCTCGACCAGCTTCATCCTGTCGACCGGGCTGAAAAAGTGGATACCGATGAATTTCTCGGGCCTGGCGCTGGCCGCAGCCAGGCCGCTGATGGGCAGGGTTGAGGTGTTCGAGGCGAAAAAACTATCGGGTGCCAATTGGGGCTCCGCTTCCCGCGTGACCTGGGCCTTCAGTTCGCGGCTTTCAAACACCGCTTCGATGATCAGCTCGCAACCGGCCAGCGCCGCCGTCTGGTCCGTGGCCGTGATGCGCGAGAGCAGGGCGGCTTGCTCGTCGGCTTTCATGCGGCCCTTGTCAACGCGCTGCTGGGCAAGCCTGGCGCTCCGGGCCTTGCCTGCATCGGCTTTTTCCCGGCTCACATCCTTAAGCACCGTCGCAACACCCCGGCTGGCCTGAGCATAGGCAATGCCCGCACCCATCATGCCGGCGCCGACGATGCCGACTTTTTGCGGCTTGAACCTTGCAATGCCCTGGGGCCGCGACTGCCCGCTCTTGATGGCATTGAGGTTGAAGAAGAAGGTGTTGATCATGGCCTTCGCGTTGCTGCCCGTCATGAGCCGGGCGAGGTAGCGGCTTTCGATGCGCAGGGCGGTTTCCATGTCAACCAGCGCGCCTTCGACCATGCAGGCCAGGATGGCCTCGGGCGCGGGGTAGAGGCCGCGCGTCTGCTTTTTCAGCAGGGCGGGCGCCACGCTCAGCGCGGCGGCAATCTTGGGATTAGTGGGCGTGCCGCCGGGGATTTTGTAATCCTTGGCGTCCCAGGGGTGTTGGGCTGTCGGGTGGGCGGCAATCCAGCTCAGTGCCTTGGCGCGCAGTTCCTCTGCATCGGCCGCCAGCTCGTGCGCCAGCCCCAGCGCCAGCGCCTCGCGCGGGCTGAAGGTCTTGCCTTCCATCAGGTAAGGCTGGGCTGCCATCAGGCCCAGGTGCCGCGTGATCTTGGTCACGCCGCTGGCGCCGGGCATCAGGCCCAGCGTGATTTCCGGCAGACCGAACGGAATTTTGGCGTCGTCGAGCGCGACGCGGTGATGGCCCACCAGCGCGACTTCCCAGCCGCCGCCCAGCGCCGTGCCATTGAGGCAGCTCACCACCGGCTTGCCCAGCGTCTCCAGCGCGCGCAGATTGTGCTTCATCCGCTCGATTTCGGCATAGGCCCTGGGGGCGTCGCCAGGCAGCAGACGCATCACGGCCTTGAGGTCGGCGCCGGCAAAAAACGTGCTTTTGGCCGACGCCAGGATGATGCCCTGGATGGCTTCTTTCTCATGGACGATGCGGGCCGTGACCTCGTTCAGGTCGTCCTGCCACTGCCGGCACATGGTGTTGACGGGCGAGCCGGGTTCGTCAAAGGTGAGGGTGGCAATGCCCTGGCTCAGTTCGTAGCTGATGGTTTTCATCAGCACGCACAGCGTGGCCATGCCGTAGCGAAGATGGCGCCGGTGCAGCTCGTCGACCAGCGTGCCCAGGATCATCGCGCCGGTCGCGCCCAGTGGATGGCCCATGGCAATCGCGCCGCCGTTGACGTTGACCTTGTCATGCGGCACCTTCATCTCTTTCATGAAGCGCATCACCACGGCGGCAAAGGCTTCGTTGACTTCAAACAGGTCGATCTGCTCCACGGTCATGCCGGCCCTGGCCAGCGCCTTGCGCGCCGCCGGCATGGGGCCGGTCAGCATGATGGTCGGGTCGGCGCCGCTCAGGGCCGCCGCCACGATGCGCGCCCGCGGTTTCAGGCCATGGGTCTTGCCTGCGGCTTCGGAGCCAATCAGCATGGCGGCAGCGCCATCGACGATGCCCGATGAATTGCCGGCGTGGTGCACATGGCGGATGCGCTCGACCTGCGGGTAGCGCTGCAGCGCGACGCTGTCAAAGCCCAGCGCGCCCAGCTGCTCAAACGCCGGCTTGAGCTGCGCCAGCCCGTCCAGCGTGGTCTGCGGCTTGATGAACTCGTCGTGGTCCAGGATGGTCTGGCTCATGGCATCGAGCACAGGCACCACCGAGCGGGAAAAATAGCCGGCATTCAGCGCCTGGCTGGCCCGCTGCTGGCTCTGCAGTGCAAAGGCATCGACATCGGCGCGGCTGAAACCCTCTATCGTGGCAATCAGGTCGGCCCCCACGCCTTGCGGCACGAAGAGGGTGGCGCTGTTGGTTTCCGGGTCTTGCGCCCACGCGCCACCGTCGGCGCCCAGCGGCACCCGGCTCATGCTTTCCACGCCGCCGGCGACCACCAGGTCTTCCCAGGCCGAGCGCACCTTTTGCGCGGCCATGTTCACCGCCTCCAGCCCTGAGGCGCAAGAGCGGTTGATCTGCACGCCCGAGGCGCGAAAGTCCCAGCCCGCCTTGAGCGCGGCCACCTTGGCAATGACTGAGAGAGTGAGAGTTTTTCTCTTGCCCCCTGAATCTGGCACGGAACTGGCATGTTTTTTCGCATGACGAACCCGACTGATAGTGAATTCCAGGCAGCCGAGGCTGGCTTGTTC